>JAUMSA010000167.1 GCA_031293105.1 Butyricicoccus sp.
CGACTTGGCCTATGAAGCAGGCACAGCGGACAGCGTGCTGGGCACGCTGCTACGCCGGGCGGTGGCGGCCGGAAAACGGGTCAAGACCGAGACACGGCTGACCGGTGTACCGGTTTCGGCTGCATCGCGGGGTGTGGAGCAGGCTGCTGCCTTTTTAAACGGCTTGGATGGCAAGCGGGCAGTCGTAATTGGCAACGGCGAGATGGGGCGCTTGGCGGCGTCGCTCTTGCGGCAGGCGGGCTGCACGGTTACCATTACCCTGCGTTCGTACCGGCACGGGGAAACCATCGTCCCAGCTGGGTGCGATACCCATGCGTATGACGACCGCTTGGCGTGCATCGAAGGCGCGGATTTGGTGTTCAGCGCAACCACCAGCCCGCATTTTACCTTGACAGCCGAACAGATCGCCAGCCTGCAAAACCCGCCGCGGCTCTTTGTCGACTTGGCCATGCCGCGCGATATTGAACGCACTGCGACGGACGATGGCCGGGTGATGGTCTGGAATCTGGACGACCTGGGGCAGCTTGGCAATGAAAATGCAGCCGAGCGCGCGGTGGCGGCAGACATTCTGGATAAGGAATATGCCGAGTTCAAAGCATGGTATGATTACCGGCAGGCACTGCCGGTCATGGCGCTGCTCAAGGATGCTGCCGCCGAGCGGGTGCATTTTGACCATCAATATGAGGAACTTGCGCGCAGCGGCGATTTGGATGGACTCATCCAGATGGCGGTCGGCAAAACGATCGACATGCTGCTGGGAGGGATGAAGGATATCGTCAGTGAGGAGCGGCTGGTCGGCTGCCTCCAGCATATGAAGAAAGGAAGCGGCAGATGAAGCTATATGTCATTGGAATTGGCCCGGGCGGGGAGGAGCAGATGACCCTGCGCGCGGTGCGTGCGCTCGAAGCGTGCGACTGTGTGGCCGGATATGGTCTGTATTTGGACCTGATCGAAAATTTACTGGTCGGGAAGGAGCGTATCCAGACCGGCATGATGCGCGAAGTTGACCGCTGCACGGCAGCGCGGGACGCGGCGCTCGGCGGCAAGACCGTGGCCGTGGTTTCCTCGGGCGATGCGGGGATGTATGGCATGGCTGGGCTGATGTTCGAGCTGTGTGCTGACCATCCGGAGATTGAGATTGAAGTCATCCCGGGCATCACGGCTGCCTGTTCGGGCGGGGCCGTGCTCGGCTCGCCGCTGACCTGTGACTTTGCCGCCATTTCGCTTTCCGACTTGCTGACCCCTTGGGAGGTTATCGAAAAGCGAGTGCGCCACGCGGCGGCGGCCGATTTGTGCATGGCACTGTACAATCCGGCCAGTAAAAAACGCACCGATCATCTCAAAAAAGTGTGCGATTTGATTTTGGAAACCCAGTCGCCTGAGATCGTCTGCGGTCTGGTGCGCAACATCGGCCGGGAGGGCGAAGCCTTCCGACTGCTGACACTGGGCGAACTGCGGGATACACAGGTCGATATGCTCACCACGGTATTCATTGGCAACAGCCGCACGAAAAACATCGGCGGCCGGATGGTTACACCGCGCGGGTATAAGGGCGTATGAGGCTGCTTATTTTTTCCGGGACCAGCGAAGGGCATGCAATCTGCCGGTTTTTGTCCCAGCATGGCGCGACGGCGGATGCCTTTGTCGCCACCGAATACGGCGAAGCGGTCATGGAGCCGCTACCTGGCATCACCGTCCATCAGGGACGTCTGGACACCAATCAGATGGCGGCTTATATGGGGCCGGATACTTTGGTCGTGGACGCGACGCATCCTTACGCCCATGCTGTGACCGAAAACATCCGCGCGGCCTGTGCGCAGGCAGGTGCGGAATATCAGCGGCTGCTGCGGCCGCGCACCGAAGCACAGGGCGTTGTGACCATTCCGGACACCGCGCATGCGGTCACTTGGTTGGGGGAGCATCCCGGCAAGGTGCTGCTGACCACGGGTAGCAAGGAGCTGGACGCCTATACTGCGGTGCCGGATTTCAAAGATCGGCTGTATCCGCGCGTGCTGCCGACGGCTAGCGTGCTGCAAAAATGCGAAGCGCTCGGTTTCCCGGGCGCGCATATCATCGCCATGCAGGGGCCGTTTTCCAAGGAATTCAATGTTGCCTTGCTGCAGCAGACCGGGGCGAGTATCCTGGTCACCAAGGACACCGGGAAATCGGGCGGTTTTGCCGAAAAGCTGGCCGCTGCCCGGGAGACAGGCGCGATGGTTTTGATGATTGCCCGTCCCAGCGAGGAGGAAGGCAAGAGCCTGGAGCAGATGCAGGACGAACTACAAGCGCGGCTTTCGCTGAAACAGGCGCCATCCTGTCCGCGGTTTCCGCTCTTTGTATCCTTGAAAGGGAAAAAAGTGCTGATTGTCGGAGCCGGACAGATCGCTGCACGGCGCATCGGCGTTTTACAGCGGTTTAGCGCGGCGGTGCAGGTGATCGCAACCGAAAAGCGGGCGGACATCGGCCTGCCGGTCGAGCAGCGCGCGTTTATCGAAAGCGATGTGGATGGTGCGGCTCTCGTGGTTGCCGCCACGGATGACCGGGCGGTCAATCACCGGGTCTTTGTCGCCTGCCAGGCGCGGGGAATCCCGGTCAGTGTGGCTGACTGCGCGGCTGAGAGCACCTTCTTTTTCCCGGCCATTTGCGAGGGAAAAGGGATGGTCGCGGGTCTGGTGTCGGGTGGGCGTGACCACCATGCCGTGTCCGCCATGGCCAAGCGCATTCGGGCGCTGATGGAGGAATGACAATGAACATACGAATCGGAAGCCGGGACAGCAAGCTGGCCGTGGTGCAGGCCGAGCAGGTGATTGCCCAACTCGGGATGCCCTGCACGCTTGTCACCATGAAAACTACCGGCGATATGATTTTAGATAAAACACTCGATCAAGTAGGCGGTAAAGGCCTGTTCGTCAAGGAACTGGACCGCGCACTCGCCGCGGGTGAGGTCGACTTGACCGTCCATAGCTTGAAGGATGTGCCGATGGAACAGCCCGAAGGGCTGCCGCTCGTAGCTTACACCGTACGGGAGGATGCGCGGGATGTGCTCGTCCTGCCGCAGGGTGCAAGCGAATTCGACCGCTCGAAACCCATCGGTTGTGCAAGCGCGCGGCGGCGCGTGCAGCTCAAGCATCTGTTCCCGGACATAGAGATCAAACCGGTGCGCGGCAATGTGCAGACTCGTCTGCGCAAGCTGGACAGCGGTGAATATGGCGCACTGGTGCTGGCTGCCGCTGGTCTGCACCGCTTAGGGCTGCAAGACCGCATTTCGCGGTATTTTTCACCCGAAGAGATCATCCCCGCCGCCGGACAGGCGATTTTGGCCGTCCAGGGACGGGAGGGGCAATGCCCCGAAGCGGTCGCCCGTCTGGATGACCCGGATGCACGGGTGTGTGCGTTGGCCGAGCGTGCCTATGTTCGCACATTGGGCGGCGGCTGTTTCGCACCCGTAGCTGCGTATGCGTGCGTGACGGGCGATGCGGTCACGCTGCGGGCGATGTACGCGACCGAGGACGAGCAAACCGTTGTATACGGCATCGATACTGCGCCGCGCGGTCAGGCGGAAACCTTGGGAGCCCGGTTGGCGCAAAAGCTGCAAAAGGAGGCCGAACATCCATGAAGATCGGAAAAGTGACCTTGGTCGGCGCTGGGCCAGGCGGGCGGGATCTGCTTACCCTCAAGGGGGCGCAGGCGATTGTGCAGGCCGATGCGGTGGTGTACGACCGTCTGGTCAGTGAGGATATTTTAAATCTCATCCCGCGCACAGCCGAGCGGGTTAACGTCGGCAAGGAGAATAACCACCATCCGGTACCGCAGCCCGAGATCAACGCGATTTTGGTGCGGCTGGCGAGTGAAGGGAAAAACACGGTTCGTCTCAAAGGCGGCGACTGCTATCTGTTCGGCCGGGGCGGCGAGGAATGTGAATATCTACTCGAACACGGCGTGCCTTTTGAGGTTGTGCCCGGTGTGACCAGCGCGTTGGCTGTACCCGCTTATGCGGGTATCCCGGTGACCCATCGGGATTATTGTTCGTCGGTACACATTGTCACCGCCCACGCCCGTGCGGGCAAGAAGCTCGACATCGATTTTGAAGGCTTGGTTAGGCTAAATGGGACGCTTGTTTTCCTGATGGGGCTGACCGCCCTCGGGCAGGTTATGGACGGCCTAATTGCTGTCGGTCTGTCACCCGACACCCCGGCAGCTGTGATCGAAAACGGCACGCGCGGCAACCAGCGCAAAGTGGTCAGTGATGTAAGCCACCTGCCGCAGGAGGTTGCCGCGGCCGGATTGCACAGCCCGGCGCTCATCGTGGTTGGACAGGTGTGCACCCTATCCGAAAAGCTGGATTGGTTCACACCGCTGCCGCTGCACGGCAAGACGGTCGTGGTCACCCGGCCGCGTGAGCGGGCAGGTACGTTGTCGGATAAGCTCCGGCGGCTGGGCGCAAACGTCATCGAAGCGCCGTGCATCGAAACCGTGGAGCGGGAAGATACAGTAGCGCTGGAGCAGGCGTTGCGCGAACATTGGGACTGGGTTGCACTAACCAGCCCGGCTGGCGTTCCGGCCATGGTACATGCGCTCGAACGCATAGGACGGGACCTGCGTGCGCTGTACGGCTGCAAGTTTGCGGCTATCGGTGCCGGGACAGCGGCAGAACTCAAGCGCTGCGGCATCACAGCTGATCTGGTGCCTGAAACGTATGACAGCACCCATCTGGCTCAGGCGCTGGTGCAGGTTGCTTCAGGTGCAAAGGTGCTCATCCTGCGGGCAGAACATGGCTCGAAGGAATTGACCGAACGGCTGGAGCAGGCAGGCATTACCTTTGCCGATGTGCCGACCTATCGGACAGAATACCGCTCTGATAAAGCAGAACTGCTGAAAAATATGCTGAATCATGACGAGGTAAATGCAGTTACCTTTACAAGTGCATCCACGGTAGAGGGTTTTGTTCATGCTGTGAAGGATATTAACTTTACAAGATTTACAGCGCTGTGTATCGGCCAACAAACGGCTGCGGCAGCCCGCCGGCACGGCATGCGCGTTCAAATTGCAAAGCAGGCGACGATTGATTCGATGATCGACGCCTTGAGGGAGGAATAAATCATGTTTAACGACATCATCCGGCCGCGCCGTTTGCGTACGTCGGACAACCTGCGCCGTTTGGTGCGGGAAACCCGTATCTCGCCCGAGAGCCTGATTTGGCCGATTTTTGTGGCCGAAGGAGAAAACATTTATCAGGAGATCGAGTCCCTGCCTGGGCAGTACCATTACAGCCCCGACCAGCTCTATCGCATGGTGGAGCGTGCGCGGGAACACGGCGTGTCGCGCGTCATTTTGTTCGGCCTGCCCAAGGACAAGGACGAGTGCGGTTCGGGAGCCTGGGCAGAGGACGGCATCGTTCAGCAGGGCATCCGTAAGATCAAGGAACTCGCGCCTGAGATGTATGTCGTGACCGATGTGTGCATGTGCGAATACACCAGCCATGGGCATTGCGGTATCCTGTGCGGCCACGATGTAGACAACGACAAGACGCTCGAAGTACTGGCCAAGATCGCCCTCAGTCATGTGCATGCGGGTGCAGATATGGTCGCGCCCAGCGATATGATGGATGGCCGTGTGGCGGCGATTCGTTCCGCTTTGGATGAGAACGGATTCCAGAATATCCCGATCATGGCGTACTCGGCCAAGTTCGCGTCTTATTTCTATGGCCCATTCCGCGAAGCGGCTGGGTCGGCGCCTTCCTTCGGCGACCGCCGGTCGTATCAGATGGACCCGCACAACGGTCGGGAAGCCATGCGCGAATGCGAATTGGATGTGGCCGAAGGGGCAGATATCCTGATGGTCAAGCCCGCGCTGGCCTACCTTGATCTGGTGCATGAGGCGCGTCAGCGTTTTGATCTGCCGATTGCCTGCTATGCGGTATCGGGCGAGTATGCAATGGTTAAGGCAGCCGCCAAGGCGGGTCTGATCGACGAGTATGGCGTGATGTGCGAAAGCGCGGTGTGTATGTACCGTGCCGGGGCAGATATTTTGATTACCTACTACGCCTGTGAACTGGCGGATGCCATCCGAAAGGGGGATATTGGCTGATGAATTTTCGAGCATCGGAAGCGATTTTTTCGCGGGCGCAGCGGGTGCTGCCGGGCGGCGTCAATTCGCCGGTTCGCGCCTTCCGCGCGGTGGGCGGCACACCCCCGTTTATCGTCAAAGGCAAGGGCAGTCGCATTTGGGATTTGGACGGCAATGAATTTATTGATTTTGTCGGTTCTTGGGGACCGCTGATTTTGGGACACAGCTATCCGCCGGTTTTGGAAGCCGTACAGAAGGCCATGCAGAACGGCCTGTCTTTCGGTGCGCCGACTGGAATGGAAGTCGATGTGGCCGAGCTACTGGTGGACATGGTGCCCAACATTGAAATGGTGCGCATGGTCAACTCGGGAACCGAGGCGGTCATGAGCGCGCTGCGTGTGGCGCGTGGTGTGACCGGACGTGATAAGGTGATTAAGTTCGAAGGCTGCTATCACGGTCATTCAGACGCCATGCTGGTCGCAGCCGGGTCGGGTGCCCTCACACAGGGTGAGCCCAATTCGGCGGGCGTGACCCGTGGCGCGGCAGGCGATACGCTGACCGCACAGTTCAACGACCTTTCTTCGGTCGAAGCCTTGCTGGACGCCAACCGGGAACAGGTGGCGGCAATTATCGTGGAACCGGTAGCGGCCAATATGGGTGTCGTACCGCCTGAGAAGGGGTTCCTGGAAGGACTGCGCAGTCTGTGCGACACGTATGGCTGTCTGCTGATTTTCGACGAAGTCATTACAGGTTTCCGTCTGGCGCGCGGCGGTGCGCAGGAGTATTTCGGCGTGCGCGCCGATCTAGTCACATTCGGTAAAATCATCGGCGGCGGCATGCCGGTGGGCGCCTATGCCGGCCCGCGCTGCATCATGGAAAAGGTCGCGCCGACTGGGCCGATCTATCAGGCGGGTACGCTTTCGGGAAATCCGGTCGCTATGGCAGCCGGCTACAAGCAGCTGGAAATCCTGCAAGCCAATCCGGGCTACTATCGGGATGTAGAGCGCAAAGCCCAGGCCATGGCGCATAGCCTGCGCGAAAGTGCCAAGAAGCACGGTGTGCCGATGACCGTCAATCAGTGCGGCGCGCTGCTGTGTCCGTACTTTACCGAAGAGCCGGTGCGCACGTTTGCGGATACACAGAAGTCTGATTTGAACCGATTCAAGCACTATTTCCATGGCATGCTGGAACGCGGTATGTATTTGGCGCCCAGCCAGTTCGAGGCCACGTTCATCAACATCAGCCATACCGACGAGGACATCCTGGCCGTGTGTGCAGCAGCGGATGCGGTTTTGGCTGAGCTTTGATAAAAAAGGAGGGCCGCAGAATGAACACAGAAACAGCGCGTCTGCTGATCGGCGGCACGGGCAGCGGGTGCGGCAAGACGACCGTATCCAGTGCGCTGCTGCGTGCTTGGCAGCGGCGGGGCGTCCGGCTGGCGGCGTTCAAGTGCGGCCCGGATTATATTGACCCAATGTTCCATACCGCGGTATTGGGACTGCCCAGCCGCAATTTGGATTTGTTTTTTGTTGATGGAGCGGCTTGCCGCGCTGGGCTGGCGCAGCACATCCCGGCGGGCGGCTGCGGGGGCATCGAGGGCGTGATGGGTTTTTACGACGGCGTATCGGGCACGACCGATACCGCCTCGGCCGCCCATCTGGCGCGGGAAACCCAGACCCCGGCCGTACTGGTCGTAAGCCCAAAAGGGCAGTCGCTGACGCTGGCGGCGATGCTGTCTGGCTTGCGGCAATTTGCTGAAAATACCCTGCAAGGCGTGATTTTCAACGGCATCAGCAAAGGGATGTACCCTTTTTATCAAGCGATTGCCGAAAAGGGTGGTTTGCGAGCCTATGGCTATCTGCCGCGTGTCCCGGCGGCCTCCATCCCGGACCGGCATCTGGGACTGGTCACAGCCGGGGAGATTGCCGATTTGCAGCGCAAGCTGGACCAGCTGGCCGATGCAGCCGAAGAAGGGCTCGACCTAGACAGGTTGCTCGCGCTGGCACAGTCCGCGCCTGCGCTGACCGATCGAGCTTTGCCGCTTGCCAAAGTGGTGTCCCAGCCGGTACGCATCGCGGTGGCCCGCGACGCGGTGTTCTGTTTTTACTACGAAGATAATCTGGATGTACTGCGTGAACTGGGGGCTCAGATTGTCGAATTTTCCCCGCTGGAAGACGGCCATCTGCCGGATGCTATCCATGGGCTGTACCTAGGTGGCGGGTATCCAGAACTATATGCCGCCCGCCTGACAAAAAACAAAACCCTGCGGGATGAGCTACGCGCGTGCATCACGAGTGGACTGCCAACCGTGGCCGAGTGTGGGGGCTTTATGTACCTGCACGAGCACATCGACACCAGCGAAGGTGTTTATCCGATGGTGGGCGTTATCCCAGGTACATCTCGGATGACCGGCAAGCTGCAAAACTTTGGGTATGTGACCCTGACCGCGCAGCAGGACGGCTTACTGGGTCCCAAGGGAATGCAGACACGTGCGCATGAGTTTCATTACGCCACGTCGGACGACCCGGGCTGCGGCATGGAAGCCAAAAAGCCGAACGGCCGCGCCTGGCCGTGTGTCCATGTGCGCGATACGCTGTATGCTGGGTATCCCCATCTGTATTTCCGTTCCAATCCAGAAATGGCTGCAAATTTTGTGCGCAAATGCGCGTCTATGAGGTGAGAAACATGGAGTTACACGAGGCCATCCGCAGAGTGCAGCCGTTGTGCGAAGAGAGCATGCAGGCGGCACGGCACCGGTTTACCAATATTGCCATTCCGCTGGGCAGTCTGGGGTTGCTGGAAGATGCAATCATCCAGTTGGCGGGTATCCAGCGGAAAACCAAGCCGGAGATCGGTCGCCGGGCGGTCGTTGTGTTCTGTGCAGACAACGGCGTGGTCGCGCAGGGTGTGACCCAGTGCGGGCAGGAGGTGACGGCCATCGTGACCGAAAATTTGCACCGTGGCCAAACCACCGTATGCCTGATGGCGAAACGTGCCGGGGTGGATGTCATCCCGGTCGACATCGGCGTAGCACGCGACGTGGAGGGCGACACTATTCGCCGCTGCAAGGTCATGTATGGCACTAAGGATATGACGTGCGAGCCGGCGATGACCCGCGAGCAGGCCATGCAGGCCATCCAGACCGGTATCGATCTGGCCGAGGAGTGCAAGAACCAAGGCTATGAGTTGCTGTGCGTCGGGGAAATGGGCATTGGCAACACAACCTCCACGGCTGCGGTGACGGCAGCGCTGCTGGGTTTGCCGGTTCCCGAGGTCACCGGACGGGGTGCGGGTCTATCGAGCGAAGGGCTGACACGCAAAATTGCGGCCATTGAAACCGCTTTGAAACTGCATCAGCCCGACCCGAATGACCCGATTGACGTCGTGCACAAGGTCGGCGGCCTGGATATTGCGGGCATGATCGGTTTGTACATCGGCGGTGCGGCCTGCGGCCTACCCGTGGTCGTAGACGGCGTGATTGCCTGTGCGGCGGCACTGTGTGCTGTGCGCCTGTGCCCCACAGCGCGGGACTATCTGATTATCTCCCACCAGTCGGCCGAACCGGCAGGTGAGAAGTTGCTGCGTGCGCTGGATGCCCAGCCGTTTATTTCGGCCGGCATGCGCCTGGGCGAGGGAACCGGCGCAGTCGCGACGGTAGCTCTGCTTGATTTGGCGCTGGCGCCTTATCTGGGTATGGTCAGCTTTGAAGAGACCAACATTGAGGCTTATCAGCCGCTGACGTAGGGGATATTATGAAAATCATGATTTCCGGCGGCGCGGCTTCGGGCAAATCGGCGCATGCCGAGCGTATTTTGTGCCAGCATACGGCAGGCGGCAGCCGGTTGTATGTAGCGGCCATGCAGCCCTTCGGCCCGGTGGCCGAGGCGAGAATTGCGCGCCATCGTGCGCTGCGCGCCGGAAAGGGCTTTGAAACCGCTGAGCGGTATACCGATCTCGTGCATTTTACCGCGCCGTGTCACTATGATGGTATCCTGCTTGAGTGTCTGTCCAACCTACTAGCTAACGAAATGTTTTCCCCCGAAGGGGCGGGAACCGATGGAGCGGCAGAAGCGATTTTGGCGGGCATCGGCCACCTGGAAAAGCAGTGCGGTCTGCTCGTGGTCGTAACGAACGATATTTTTTCGGATGGGGAAACCTATCCGCCTGAAACCATGCAGTATATGTGCCTGCTCGGCCAAATCAACTGTATGCTCGCCGAGCAGGCAGACGCTGTGGCCGAGTCGGTGTGCGGCATTTTGGTGCCGCACAAGGGAGAAGATTTACTATGAAAAGCATTGTCAGCGGCTTTTTTGTCGCGTTTTCACTTTATTCGGCCATCCCGGTGCCGCAGGTGAACTGGGAGAAAAAGACCATGCGCTGGGCGCTGTCATTTCTCCCGCTCGTCGGGCTGGTGATTGGCGGTTTGGAGTGGTTGTGGTACCGGTTTTGTGCTTCGTTTGGTGCATCGGCGGTGTTGTATGCCATTGTGGCAACTCTGTTGCCGCTCATTGTATCGGGCGGCATCCATCTGGACGGTGTGTGCGATACCTGCGACGCGCTGTGCTCCTTTGGCGACCGGGAAAAGCGGCTGGCGATTTTGAAAGATTCCCATGTGGGTGCATTTGGCCCGCTGTGGATGGTTGCCTTTCTGCTGGCCGAGGTGGCCTGTTTTGCGCAGGTATATGAAACACCACAGTTTTTACCGCTCATGATGGTCGGCTTTGCCGCGGCTCGTGCAGCGGGCGGCGCCAAGATTGTGACCATGCCATGCGCAAAGGATTCCGGACTGGCCCATCTTTTTGCCGAAAACAGCGATAAAAAGGCAGTTGCGATTGTGTTGGCGGCGCAAGTGCTCGTGTATCTCATTGCAGCCAGCGCAGTACAACATGCCGTGCCATATGGCATTGCAGCGGGAGCAACAGCACTTTTGCTGCTGCTTGTGTGGTATTTTGTTCACGACCGTCTGTGCCGCCGTATTTTCGGGGGTATTACGGGCGACTTGGCCGGATTTTTCATTTCAACATCCGAACTGCTGATGCTGGCGGTTGCGGCGTTTGGAGGTCTGATAGCATGACAGTACTGATGATTGGCGGAGCACATCAAGGCAAACGCGCGCTGGCTGCACAGCTGTTTTCCCTGCACGAAAGCGATTTTGTGGATGGGGAAACCTGTTCACTGTCTGACATCCAGGCCGCGCGCGCGGTGGATGGCTTGCATCGCTACACGCGGCGGCAGACCGGTTGGGATGCGCAGACATTACTGGACACGCTTCAAGGCAAGATCGTCCTGTGCGATGAAATTGGCTGCGGTGTTGTGCCGTTTGAAAAAGCGCAGGACGACTGGCGCGAGCAGACCGGGCGGCTGCTGTGTGATTTGGCCGCGCAGGCCGATTTGGTTGTGCGGGTGTATGCAGGTATCGGCCAGGCTATCAAGGGCCAGCTGCCCGAAGAACCATAAAGGAGGGAAACCAATGCAATATGTGCATGGGGGCGATGTATATGGCTACGCGGCACAGTATCCCGGCCAGAATGTGCTCGACTTTTCGGCCAATATCAACCCGCGTGGTATTCCGGAAGTCGTCCGGCAGGCGATGTTGGACGCTGTGGAACAGTGCGCACAGTATCCTGACCCTTTTTGCCGCGAGTTGACAGTAGCCCTTTCCCATACCTATGGCCTGCCGCCCGAGATGTTCTTTTGTGCAAACGGTGCGGCCGAGGTGTTTTACCGGCTGGTCGACGTGCTGCGTCCGCAGACCGCTCTAATCACCGCGCCAACCTTTGCCGAGTATGAGGCTGCACTGTCCCATTTTGGCTGCAAAGTGCGGCATCACCGGCTGCAGGCCAGTGAGAACTTCACCGTTACAGCACGTATTCTGGATGAGTTGGACGGCGTGGATGTGTGCATTCTATGCAATCCAAACAACCCCACCGGTCGGACGATTGACCCGGATTTGATGGCGCGCATCGTGGCCCAGTGCCAGAAAAAGCGCATCCGCCTGATTGTAGATGAATGCTTTGCCGACTTCCTGGTGGATGAATCAGCCCATACGCTGCTGCCGCAAGTACCGCACTGCGATTTGCTGGTTGTGGTGCGCGCGTTTACTAAGATGTATGCCGTACCAGGCGTGCGTCTCGGATGGTGTGCGACCGCCGACCGATTACTGCTCGAGCGGCTGCACGCCGCAGGGCAGCCTTGGGGCGTTTCGGTGTTTGCGCAAGCCTGTGGGGTCGCCGCGCTCGGGCTAACCGACTATGCCGCGCAGACGGCGCGCATGATTGCCCCGCTGCGACAGGAGTTGGCATATTCACTCGCGGGCTGCGGGTTCCGGGTGTTTCCGGGCGAGGCCAATTATCTGCTGTTTTCGACGGTGCAGACCGACCTGCGGAAGCGGCTGTTGCCGCGGGGCATTTTGATTCGAGATTGCGCCAATTATGTCGGTCTAGATGCGGGGTATTTCCGCGTGGCCGTCAAAACCAAAGAAGAAAACGCCCGGCTCATTCGGGCGATCAGGGAGGTGCTCACAGATGGCGAAAGCGATCATGGTGCAGGGGACAGCGTCCAACGCCGGGAAAAGTGTGTTGGCTGCGGCTCTGTGCCGCATCTTTAAACAAGACGGCTATCGAGTGGCGCCGTTTAAATCGCAGAACATGGCGCTGAATTCATTTATTACGGCCGATGGGCATGAGATGGGCCGTGCTCAGGTTATGCAGGCCGAAGCAGCGGGCATCGCGCCCGATGTGCGCATGAACCCCATTTTATTAAAGCCGACAAGCGACTGCGGTTCGCAAGTGATTCTCAACGGCAAGGCCATCGGCAACCAGACCGCTCGGGAATACTGGGGTAATAAGCGCGCGCTCATTCCGGTGGTGCGCGAAGCGTATGAAAGTCTGGCAGCCGAATACGATATCATCGTGCTCGAGGGTGCGGGCAGTCCAGCGGAAATCAATCTCAAGCAGGATGACATCGTGAATATGGGCATGGCTGCTCTGACCGATGCGCCTGTTCTGCTCGTTGGCGATATTGACCGCGGCGGCGTGTTTGCTTCGCTGTATGGTACGGTCATGCTGCTCGATGAGGATGAGCGGGCGCGCATCGGCGGACTGGTCATCAATAAATTCCGCGGGGACGTGGACATCCTAAAGCCGGGACTGACCATGCTAGAAGACCTGACGGGCAAGCCGGTCGTGGGCGTAGTACCGTACACCAAGCTGGATATCGACGATGAGGATAGCTTGTCCGATCAGCTCGAACAGACCAACCGGGGCGACCTCCTGGATATTGTTGTGGTGCGGATTCCACGAATTTCCAACTTTACCGACTTTACCGCTTTGCCGCGTGTACCGGGTGTGGGCGTGCGGTATGCCGACCGGCCCGACCAGCTGGAAGGCGCAGACCTCATTTTGCTGCCGGGCAGCAAAAGTACGATTGCGGATCTCAAATGGCTGCGGGAAAGCGGACTGGAAGCGCAAATTCTCAAGCAGCATGCCGCGGGAACCACAGTATTCGGCGTGTGTGGTGGCTATCAGATGATGGGACGTGCCATCCACGATCCGGAGGGCAGCGAAGGTGGCGGCTCCATCCGGGGAATCGGCCTGCTGCCGACCGAAACCGTGTTCCGGTCGGATAAGACCACGACCCAAGCGTCGGGTGTCTTACTCGATGTCGAGGGCGATTTAGCGGCGCTGAGCGGTGCGCATACCCAGGGGTACGAAATCCACATGGGAGAAACGACGCTGTTCGAAGGTGCCAAGCCGTTGCAGCGCCTGACCCGGGGCACGGAAACCGTGTTGGATGGTTGTCAGCAGGATAACGCCTACGGTACCTATCAGCATGGTATCTTTGACGAAAGCGATGTGGTCAAGCGACTGGCGCACGCGCTGGCCGCGAAAAAAGGCGTCACGCTCGATGCACAGGCCATAGACATACGGGAATATAAAGAAATGCAGTATGACAAGCTGGCGGATACCGTCCGCGCAGCACTTGATATGGACAAGATCTATCAGTTATTGGAGGGAAATGCATGAACCAAGTTGGACTGATTCATCTGTATCACGGAGATGGAAAAGGAAAGACTACCTGCGCCATGGGTTTGGCCTTACGGTGTGCCGCTTACGGAGACCCGGTGGTCGTTGCGCAGTTTTTAAAGGACGGCACGTCGGGCGAATGCCGGATGCTGGCCAGGCTTGATAATGTTACGGTATTGGCGGCCAACCCGGTCGGCAAGTTTTCTTTTGCCATGAACGAGGGGGAGAAGGAGACCACTCGGCAGGCATTGGTGCGGACATTGCGGGCTGCAGTCGATTTTGCCGAGCGGGAGCATGCGCGGATGCTGGTGCTCGATGAGGTATGTGGCGCGATTTCGACCGGTCTGCTGGACGAGCAAATGGTGCTGGATATTCTGGACCACAAGCCGGAGGCACTAGAGATCGTCCTGACCGGACGCGACCCATCGGAAGCACTCCAGGCGCGCGCCGATTATATTTCCGAAATCTGCAAACGGCGGCATCCATATGAGAAAGGCATTACAGCACGGGAGGGTATTGAGCAATGAATCCCATTTTAAAACCAGCGGATATTGAAAAACGCAGCTTTGCTATCATCACCGAAGAACTGGGTGACCGGACTTTCCCGGAGGGACAGGCCGAAATTGTCAAGCGGGTGATTCACACATCGGCGGATTTTGACTATGCCGACAATCTAGTCTTTTCGCCGGACGCAGTCGAAAAGGCCAAAGATGCCCTCAGGGAGGGCGCAACCGTCGTAACCGATACCAATATGGCGCTTTCGGGCGTCAGCAAGTCGGTGCTGGCCAAATTGGGTGGACAGGCAGTCTGCTTCATGGCTGACGAGGATGTGGCACGCGAAGCCAAGGCTCGCGGCGTGACCCGTGCGGTGGTTTCCATGGAGCATGCCGCGAAACTGGAAGGCCCGGTCATCTTTGCTATCGGTAATGCACCGACTGCACTCATCCGCCTGCATGAACTGATCGAAGCTGGTGAGATTGAGCCCGCGCTCGTCATTGGCGTGCCGGTCGGCTTTGTCAATGTCGTGGAATCCAAAGAACTGTTTTTGGACGGTAATAAAACGCCCTATATCATCGCGCGGGGGCGCAAGGGCGGCAGCAATGTAGCGGCAGCCATTGTCAATGCACTGCTGTATCAACTGTACACACGGGAGGGCTTTGAAACATGAACAAAAAGGCATTGGTCGTCATCAGTTTCGGTACGACCTATCCCAAGGCACGTCAGGCGATTGCCCAGATTGAGGACAGCTTAAAAAAGGCCTTACCCGAGTACGATTTCTTCCGGGCCTTCACATCCGGCATGGTCATTCGCAAGATCGAGCGGGAAGAGGGCGTGCGCATTCTCACCCCTGCAGAACAGATGGAGCAGCTGGTAGCGGCGGGATATGAGGAAGTGCTGTGTCAAAGTCTGCATGTTATGCCTGGCATGGAATATGAAAAAATGCTCATGCAGCTTTTGCCGTACCGCAGCCGTTTTCACAGCATGCGAATCGGCAAGCCTATGCTGTTTCATGCGGAGGATTATGCAGAAATTTGCCGCAGATTGTTGCAGGAAATGCCCACATTAGCGCCCGATGAAGCCTATGTTTATATGGGGCACGGTACCGAGCATTTTGCCAATGCGACATATAGCCAAGTGGAAAATATGTTCCGGTATCTGGGCGCCGAACGGGTCTATGTCGGGACCGTGGAAGGCTTTCCGGGGCTGGACTATATCCGGGGCAGACTCAAGCGGCAGGGCGTGCGCCGGGTGACACTGGCGCCCTTTATGATTGTAGCCGGCGACCATGCGCAGAATGATTTGGCCGGAGCCGAAGAAGACAGCTGGAAATCCCTTTTGCAGGCCGATGGCTATGAGGTGCAGACCGATCTGCGCGGCTTGGGCGAACTGGATGCCGTCCGTGATCTTTTTGTGGGGCATGCGCGCGAGGTTGTTCCACGTCAACCATAAAATTTTGATTGTCTCCGTCACAATTGCGGAAGTTTGTGCATAGACTAAAATGCCTGAAATTCATACAAGTATCTGTTGGTTTCAGGCTGTACAGCAATCCGACCGCAAAGCAACTCGGAGGCAATCAGGATGAAAATTCAAACTAAGTTATGTAATCGGTCCAATTA
>JAUMSA010000184.1 GCA_031293105.1 Butyricicoccus sp.
GCCCTGGAGCGAATCATAGGCTTCCCCGCCCAGCGTGCACAGGCGCACGATGGTCAGTTCGGCTTCCACCCGCCGGTTGGCTGCGTTTTTGAGCCGTCCCTGGCTCTCCTGCAAAATGCGCGACCAGGCAATCAAGGTCGATGCCGCGACGCCTTCGCACAGGTTTTGCACCTGCCGCAGCGAATAGGCGGGCGACAGCATGGACGACACATCGCTCTTGGCCGTTTTGACCAGCAGCATGTCGCGGATGAGCCCCAAAAGCTGGTCGAACACGCCCCCAAGGTCGCGGCCGCTGTCATAGGCCTGGCCGATGCGCTGCACAGCCCCACCCAGGTCATCCGCCCGGATGCAGGCCATCAGTTCGGTGGCGTCGTTTGCGCCCAGGATGCCCACCGACCGGCTGACCGCGTCCTCGTCCACCGGGTCACAGCCCGCCGTGCGGTCGAGCATGGACAGCGCATCGCGCATGGCGCCGTCGGCCAGCCGGGCAATGAGCCGCGCACCGCCCTCGGTGAGCGGGATTTTCTCGGCCAGCGCGACGTCCATCAGTCGCCGGGCGATGTCCTCGGGCGTGATGCGCCGGAAATCGAACCGCTGACAGCGGGACAAAATGGTCGCCGGAACCTTATGAATCTCGGTGGTTGCCAGGATGAACAGCACATGCGACGGCGGTTCTTCCAAGGTCTTGAGCAGGGCGTTGAACGCGCCCGTGGACAGCATGTGCACCTCGTCGATGATATACACACGCTTTTTGACCGTCGAAGGGGTGTATCGCACTTCCTCGCGGATGTCACGGATGTTGTCGACGCCGTTGTTGGAAGCTGCGTCGATCTCGACCACGTCGAGCACCGAGCCTTCCAAAATGCCGCGGCACGCGGCACATTCGCCGCACGGGTCGCCATTCACCGGATGTTCGCAGTTGACCGCCCGGGCCAAAATCTTGGCACAAGTGGTCTTGCCCGTGCCGCGCGTGCCCGCAAACAGATAAGCATGCGACAAGCGTCCGCTGGTCAGCTGGGCGCGCAGCGTATCGGTGATATGCTGCTGGCCGATGACGTCGGCGAATTTGAGCGGCCGCCATTTGCGATACAAAGCCTGATACATGCGATTCCCCACCTTCCTGTCACGATACAAAAAAAGCGGACAGATTATCTGCCCGCTTTTCGAATGCTGCTACTGCTGGAAAACAGCGCCCCACAAGACCGTACACCAACCGGTCGAAACGACGACCCCGGCGGCCTTTCCCGGTGGACGGCTCAAAACCGGCAGATCTACGGCACACGGTGGGTTCTGCTTAATGCTGCTCGGTTCCCCGCCTGACATGGTTCACAGTCCTCCGTTGCGTAGTACCAGTCTATCATCACCGCCCAATGGGCTGCACACTCCGAGATGCCGCCCCTTGCGGCCGGAATTCATCCCTGCTGGAGCGGATTGCAGGTACAGGGCACCGCTACCTCCCCGACTAGTACGGCCTTGTGCGGCGCTGTTTCGCAGATGAAGCTATTATACTACACCTTTTTGCAAATAGCAAGTCTGGATTTTGAAAAAACGTTATGCTTCCGGATCAACTTCATCCGGCGTTGTTGTTCCCGGATCGCTCGGCGTCGTGGTCTGGCCACCCGTGTTGCCGCCGCTGTCGCCACCGGTCTGGGTGCCGCTGTCACCGGTCGTCTGATTTCCCGAACCGCCTTCCGGATTTTCCGGATCGGTTGTGGTGTCCGACTTATTGTCGTCATCATCATTCGTGCTTTCGGAGACATGCCGACGGCATTCGGTGCAGACTTCGGTCGGGGCATCGCCCTTCCAGTAGCGGCCGGTCTCGACCGTGCCATTGGCGCGGCAAGCCGAACTGGGCGCGAGGCCCGACTGGGTGCAGAACGACGCGGTTTCGAAGTTGCTGTCATCGCCCATGTCAAATTCCTTGGATGGCAGATTCTCATGAATCTTGTTCATGACCGCATTCCACAGGTTGAGCGACGGGTTGCCGCTGATGTTATTGAGCGTGTAGTCGCTGTCGTAACCAAACCAAGTGGCGCCCACATAGTATGGCGTGAAACCACAGAACCACAGGTCGCGCTTGGACTGCGACGTACCGGTCTTACCGGCAGTGTCCATGCCCGATACATTAACCCGACGGCCGGTGCCTTCCGAGGTAACCGCGCTGAGCACATTCCGCATGTAGTACACGGTCTTTTCGTTTTCAAAGACCTTGCGGTTGAGCTGCTCATTTTCCAGCAGAACGGTACCGTCCGAGTTGAGCACCTTGGTATAGGTGCGGGCGCCGTTATAGATGCCGTTGTTGAGGAAAATGGAGTATCCGGCTGCCATTTCGCGCACGGTAACGCCGCCGTTCATACCGCCCAGAGCCATGGGGCTGAGGTCGATATCCTCGGGGTCGTTTAAGTGCGTAAAGTTCAGCTGCTGGGTTAAGAAATCAAAGGCTGCCTGCGGGGTCAGTTCATCGACCACCCGCACAGCGACCGCATTGATCGACTTGGCCACCGCGTCGCGGATGACCATGGGGCCGGTATAGCCGCCGCTGTCGTTACGCGGCCAATCCTTGCCGTTGAGCTGCATAAACGGTTCGTTATCGCGCACCGAATAGGGCGTGATAATCCCGGCGTCCATCGCCGGTCCATAGACCGACAACGGCTTAATGGACGAACCCGCCTGTCGCGGCGATTCCGAGCGCAGGAACGCACGGCTTTCGGTCTTTTGCCCGCGGCCGCCGACAATGCCGACCACATCGCCCTGCTGGTTGCAGACCACCATGGCGCTTTGCGGCTGCACCCCGTTGCGGGATACGCTCGGGAAGTTGGAGTCATCCTCGTAAACTTCCTCCATCGCCTGCTGTACGCTCGTGTCCACGGTTGCATAAATCTGCACACCGCCCGAGGTTACCTTCCAGCGTGCCATCTGTTCGGAATAGCCCTTCTTGTCCACCAGATCGTTGATAACATCTTCGATCACGGCATCGGTGAAATACGAATAGGTGTTGTTGATGGCCTTTTGGGCATCTTCATACTTGTATTCGAGTTTTTCCGCCTTGGCCGCGTCCCGCTCACTTTCGGTAATCATCCCCTGTGCACACATCTCGTCCAGGATGGTCTCCTGGCGTTCTTTGATGGTGTCCGGATGGTTGAAGGGGTCATACAGGGAAGGGTTTTTGGTAATACCCGCCAGAATCGCACACTCCGCGAGATCCAAGTCCTGCAAATCCTTGCCGAAGTAAGTGGTCGCCGCGGTATTGACGCCATAGGCGCCCTGTCCCAGATAGATCAGATTCAGGTACATTTCCAGAATCTTATCTTTGTCATTCAGGTCCTTTTCCAGTTGAAGCGCACGGAAAATCTCATTGAGCTTGCGCTTGACCGAATAGTCCTTTTCGTCCGTCAGATTCTTAATCAGCTGCTGCGTGATAGTGGAACCGCCGCCTTCCGACCCGGTGATCCAGTTGAGTACACCATTAGCCGTCCGGCGCCAATCCACGCCATTATGTTCATAAAAGCGTTTGTCCTCAATGGCAATGAAGGCATTTTGCAGATCTTTCGGAATTTCATCCAGATCGGCCCAAATGCGGTTTTCGGGAGCACGGAGGACTTCATACTCCACATAATCCTGCTTTTCGTTGTCCCACGCGTAGATCATACTGGTCATATCCATGTCCAGCATCATTTCGTTGATGTCGATCTTGGCGTTGGGTTCAATGTAAATGCGCAAATACAGGGCGAATGCAACGCCGCAGATACTTGCCGTCATCACGCAAACCAGCAAAAAGGAAACCAGGAAGAAACGGAACTTTTTGAGTTTGCCCGTGGTTCTTCCTTTTTTTCGTTTTGCCATATTTTACGAACCTCCTTGCCGGACCGACGGCAGCGGGCTTTCCGTCGTTGTCCAATAGGCCTACTCATTATACCACACAGCCGGGCAAATGCCAAATATTTTTCATCTGATCGCTAAAAATATGCAAATCTTTTTCTATTTTTTCTGTTTTTCGGATAAATTGATGCGCATTTGTCCATCATATTGTCAGGAAATATTTTGAAGATGGAGGGTTCCGCCATGAATCGATCCCGTTCCCCGTTTTGGCTGCTGGCCTTTGGCGGCGCTGCCGCTGCGTTTCTCTTTTCGCTCTGGCTGCTCTTTGCCTCCCAGCAGCTTACACCTACCGATACGGCTACCGCCGCCGCTACCACCAGCAGCCCGCCCAGTTATTATGCCACCCTGTCGGACAATCATGTAGTGATTTATCTGCATGGGCAGTCCGAACCCGTGCTGGTCACCGACATCGATGCCCGGACGCTGCCGGACGCAGACCGCGAACAACTCGAGCAGGGCATCCAGCTAGACGGCGCCGCCGATGTCAACCAGCTTTTGGAGGATTACAGCGGCTAATGCTTCTATCCCGCCCATTTCGTGCATACGCTGAAACAAACACGATTGGGCGGTGATTGATTTTGAAATTTTTGCATCCCCTGCTCCATTTGCGAACAAAATGGAAAATCATCGGCGGCGCCCTTGCACTGGTTTTGTGCGGCGCGGTCGTCCTGCAAGTGCTGCACTCCCCGGCCCCGGCGGTTGCAGCCTCGGTGACCGATTGGGGGCTTTCCTTCCAGACCGAAGGCGCCGCGCCGGTCGGCAACGCCTCGGCCGAGGCGCTCAAACAATACGACGCTTATTATGTCGGGGATACCACCCAGCCGGTGCTGTATCTCACGTTCGATGCCGGGTATGAAAGCGGCGACACGCCCGCCATTTTGGACGCCCTGAAAAAGCATCAGGCGCCCGCCTGCTTCTTTGTGGTGAGCAATTACATCGAAAGCGCGCCCGACCTGGTCAAGCGCATGGTAGCCGAAGGCCATCTGGTCGGCAACCACACCTCGACCCATCCGGATATGTCCAAAATCGCCGATGCGGCGGCCTTTGAAAAGGAACTGCGCGGCGTAGAAGATCAATTCCGGACGCTGACCGGGCAGGAGCTGCCCAAGTTTTACCGTCCGCCCCAGGGCAAATACAGCGAGGAAAACCTCAAACAGGCCAAAGCCCTGGGCTATACGACCGTCTTCTGGAGCCTGGCCTATGTGGACTGGTATGCCGACAACCAGCCGACCGCCGAGCAGGCGTTTGAAAAGCTCATCCCCCGCATCCACAATGGAGCGATTGTGCTGCTGCATTCGACCTCACACACCAACGCCCAAATCCTGGATGAACTGCTGACGCGGTATGAACAAATGGGCTACCGGTTCGGCTCGCTCACCGAGCTGACGGCGAACACGGCAGCCACGTCCTAAAACGCCAAAAAGGGAGCTGGATATTCCAGCCCCCTTTTTCTTCTGTTACTGCAATTCGCGTCCTTCGAAAGCGACACGCCGCTTGATGTCCTCCATAACGTTGTCGAACATCGGCAGGTCGAGCGACTGTGCGCCGTCGCACAGCGCGCATGCCGGGTTGTTGTGTGTTTCGATCATCAGGCCGTCCGCACCGGCGGCAATCGCCGCGCGCGAGAGTGGCTGCACCAGTTCCCGCTTGCCCGCCGCATGGCTCGGGTCAATGATGATCGGCAGATGGGTCAGGCTCTTGACCAGCGGCACGGCCGAAATGTCCAAGTTGTTGCGGATCATGGTTTCAAAGGTACGGATACCGCGTTCGCACAGCATGACCTTCTTGTTGCCGCCCGCAAAGATGTACTCGGCCGCCATGAGGAATTCTTCCATGGTGGCGGACAGGCCGCGCTTGAGCAAAATGGGCTTGTCCGACCGGCCAAGCTCCTTGAGCAGCATAAAGTTCTGCATATTGCGCGCACCCAGCTGAATGATATCCACATCGGCAAACAAATCCAGATGCTTTTCGCTCATAATCTCGGTGACAATCGGCATGCCTGTCTGCCGCTTGGCTTCGAGCAGCAGTTTCAGGCCTTCGGCCTCCAGGCCCTGGAAGGAGTAGGGCGAGGTACGCGGCTTAAATGCGCCGCCCCGCAGGAAGGACGCACCGGCCTTCTTGACCCGTTCGGCGACCTCCAAAATCTGCGCTTCGCTTTCCACCGAGCACGGCCCGGCAAAAACATTGAAATATCCGGCGCCGATCTTCCGTCCGGCAACCTCACTGAC
>JAUMSA010000191.1 GCA_031293105.1 Butyricicoccus sp.
GCTGCCGACCTGGAAGTCTCCCAGGCCCTGCTCAGCCATTACGAAAATGGACTGCGCGAGCCTGGGCTTGGCTTTGTGGTACGTGCCGCCGATTATTATGGCGTTTCGTGCGATTATCTCTTGGGCCGCAGCATGGCGCGGGACGGTTCGGCCGTGACGCCCAGCCGCCTGCGCGATGCCTCCACTGATTCCAGCGAGGATGACAGCACCTTTGCGCTCCAGCGCAAATTGGTGGTCAATTCGGTGGCCATGCTGTTTGAGATCGCCGAGCAGACCGGCTCGGGGCAGCTTTCGACCGAGATCGCGTCCTATCTGTCGCTGGCCGTCTATAAAGTATTCCGCTATCTGTACTTGGCCGACCCGGAAAGTGTGGAAGCAGCTTTCCGCACGCCTTCCGGCCAGTTTGACGGGCTTTGCAATGCCCAAATGGCCTTGGCCGAGTTGCGTATCCGCGCGGCAGCGCTCGGTGCAGGTGGTTTTGGCCTGGAACCCGAGGAACTGCGCCTGCCTTCGCTCGCGCCCTCTGATTTGGCGCGCAATTTCCCCGGTCTGTCGCAATCCATGTTGACATTGCTGCAATCGGTCGCCGACAAAATCGAGCCGTATCAGAACATCAAACGCGGCGAAAAGCGGGGCAAATAAATCCTGCGATTTTTTGCAGAAAAGTGTTGACAACCTGGCTAGCGATATGGTATTATTAATACCGTTGCTGAGGTCGTACGGATTTCGCAAACGCCGTGCTGGTGTAGCTCAGTTGGTAGAGCAGCTGATTTGTAATCAGCAGGTCGGGGGTTCAAGTCCGTCCACCAGCTCCACTTTCCTTTCCGGAAAGTCCTGAAAAGTGTATATGGGAGGTTTCCCGAGTTGCCAAAGGGAACAGACTGTAAATCTGTCGTCTATGACTTCGGTGGTTCGAATCCACCACCTCCCACCATCATCTTTTTCGGGAGTTACAATTTTATATGGGAGGTTTCCCGAGTGGCCAAAGGGAACAGACTGTAAATCTGTCGTCTATGACTTCGGTGGTTCGAATCCACCACCTCCCACCAAAATGAAACCGTGTTTTTCTTTTTTGAAAAACACGGTTTTTCGTATCTGTCCATCTAATTCTTTTGTGCCTTCCGCCGAAATAGAAAATAAGGAATATCCGGCAAAGGAGGCAGCGCTATGAAACTGGGAGATGTACGACAGGCCGCATCCGAACGGCTCGATGTGCTGTTCCAGCGCAAGACCGAACTGAGCGACCTGCTCAAAGAAGGGCCGTCAGGCACCAATGGCACCAACTTCGACCGCGTAGAAATTTCCAAAGAACTATCTGCCGTGGAAAACGAATACGAACAGATGCAAGGAATTTCCGAGAAGCTGTCGGAACTGGAAATGGGCATCCGCAACGCGGAGGCCGCCCGACAGCAAGGCGAAACCCTGGTCAAGGCCGCCGAGGATATGCTCAAAATCCTGGAGATTTTCCGGCGCATTTCCAATGGCGACCGGGTTCCGTTGGCCGATGAAAACCGCCTGCTGGAATACAGCCATGAGCTGTATATGTCGGCCAAAAACATGGCGTTTCTCAAGGAAAATGACAAACCCAAGAAATATGACTCCCTTTGGGATGAAGAAGACCAAACCCAAGAACCCCAGCCGGACCCGGACGAAGTGGCCGCCAATACCGAGGTCGGCAATCCTCTGTTGTCCGTCGCATCGTCCTCCGGCGCTGCCGACGAGTCGGCAGACCCCTAAAAGCAAATCCCCCGGAACCAGTGTTCCAGGGGATTTGCTTTATTTCTTGGTTTCAGGTGCTTCGTGGGACGGCCGGCGGTTGACAAAGGCCCAAGGTTCGGTGTAATCCTCTCCATAGCCTTCCTCGTCCGCATCCTCATCCCCGCGTTCCCGCTTTTTGTGTTCGACTTCCTTGCGCTCCTTTTCCGCGGCATCCATCAGCGATTCGACCGTTCCAGCTGCTTTTTCCAAGGCGGTTTGCAGGTCTTTCTGCTCTTCCTCCATGCGATTGGCCAAACCTTCGGCTTCGGCTTCCTGGTTTTTCGCCTCTTCCAGCTTAACCCGTATGACATCCAATTCGGCTTGCTTGTTATCCGCGTTTTCCTGCATCTGCTGAATCTCTTCCCGCAGCCGCTTGAGTGTTTCTTCATCCTGCGCGATGCGGCTTTCCAGATGGGTCACTTCGGCGCGATAGGATTCCAGCCTACGTTTAGCTTGCGCTTCCTCGCTCTCATGGTCTTGCACCGACCGGCTGGCACGCTCCCAAACCACGGCAGCCTTGCGCAGCTTTTCCTCCAGCTTGAGAACCTCGGTGATGGGTTCCAGTTTGTCCACGCACAGCAACCCGGCTACCGAAACGTCATCACCCGTGCCGCGCTTGCTCAAATTGGGCAGATATTCAGCCACCGCCTTTTCCAGTCCCGGCCGGCCATCGTTCAGATAAATAGACGCCAAGGTCTGGCAAAAGCCATAGGTGCCGTCCATATCCGAATAGGCAGCCTCGACACCATCGGTGCAAGCAAAAACGGCTGCCGGCATGCGCTCACTAAAGCTATACCGAAATTCGTCGATGGCATTGGGGTCACAAATGGAGGTCGTAATGTTGTTTTCACATCGAGGGTCCCAAGGAATGGGCTGCTCACAGGTGCCGTCGGTGCGCACGGCGACACAGCGTCCATCGCCCTGTTGAATGCCCAACCAATAGTGCTCAGTCACCAATACGGCCACCAATGTGGTGCCATAGGCCCGCTCGACCGCTTTGCCGGCCATATATTCCTCCCGACAGCGCAGGCTGACATTTTCCATCTGAGTTTCGGAAAACGGGTCGTCAAACATGTCCGCCTCAATCGATTCATGCCAGTGCTGGAGAATGCCCGCAAACAGGTCGCGCAGCAGTTTGCGCCGATCGCCGGGGTCGCGCAGCTGCACGGCTGCGGTCTTGGAGGCAAATTCCATCAGGCCCGCCATCGTGGCCTGGACGATGAATTTGGAGCCCCGGTCGCTGCGGAAATAATCGCCGCCACCATGGCCATCGGCCACCACGATGACCGAACAATCGGGTGCCGCATCGCTCGCCAACGCGGCATCCTGGCACACCGAATCCATTTTAATATGTCGACATCCTCGTTCTATCCGTGAAAAGGCCCGATACTGGTGCATAAATTAAGAACCCTCCCTTTTGCGCAGTCCGGCGGCCATAGGCCGCCCTATTGCTCTTTTATTATACTTCCAATCCAACCCAGGGGCAAGTACCCAAAAAGCCTTGGACAGCTTTCATCCAAGGCTTTTGCTGCTTATCCCAACCGGTTGATGGGCGCATCGGCCACCGTTGCCGCCTGGGTATGGACATCATTGACCCGCAAATCGCGCAAAATCAACGTCAGCGCTGCGTTTGTCGACTTGGTATGGTGCATGGCCAGCACGGTGGTCGCGGTAGTGCCGTCAAAGGAACGGAGCATCCAGGACGCCACCTGGCTGGCATTTTGAGTTTCGTCGTCTGCGGTCACGGTCGCGTCCCACAGACGGTATCCGGCGTCCAGGAGGGTGCTGCGCTGTTCCTCGGTCAGTCGGTCGCTGCCCTCCCGGATGGAAATGAGACGGGTCACGGTGCCGGTCAAAGCAAACAATCGGTCGTTGGCGTTTTGCAGCTGGCCGATATCGGCCGCGTTCACCCACAGCCCTAAGGTATGGCCCTGTGCCAGAATCCGGCGGATAAACTCCGCGTCCCATCCTTCGGTCGCGGGCAGGAAAAAGGTCGCTGTGCGGCCATATAACTGCAAGGTATCCAGCAAGTCGGCCGAATATTCGTTGGGCGTACCGTAGAACGTCAAATAAATCAGATTGGGCCGGATGGCCGCTGGCTCGATCGGCTCTTCAGGCGGCACCGGTTCCGGGCTGTTATCCACTTCAGGCTCTTCGGGTTCGGGTTGCGGCTGCGGTCTGGGAACGCTTTCTTCCTTATATTCGTCCACAATATCCCCGGCCTGGCCGGACGACTGCGAAACAAAAGCATTGTCGGACAGCATCGCATTTTCGTCACAAATGCGGAGAATTTGGTTTTCTCCCGAAATCAGCGAATAGGATAAGCCAAACTGGCTGCATACCAGCTTGACTGGCACATAGATCGTCCCGTTGATGGAGTAGGCAGGCTGGGAAAAACCATTCATATTCTGGTCGTAGACATAGCCCTGGGAGACCGAAAAGGTCAGGGTCTTGCTCTCCCCTTGGAGCACCAGCACATCCCCCTCCTCCTGCACCGAGGAGGCGATCTGGAAGGAGTTAAACACCGCATAGGGCGCATACCATTCGCCGCTTTTCTTGGTGGGCATGGTCGAAGTGGACAGAGGAAGGAAGGTATCATTAACCGCCGTCAGTACGATGGTACTGGCCGACGCATGCAGCGGAAGCAGCAAAAAGCAAAACGTGAGCAGCAGCATGGCCGCCGTCACACGGGCTCGTTTCATTGGATACCGCCTCCCTTCTTTTCAAATTCTAAAAATAGTCCAGTTTGATTATACCACAGCCCTACGGCAAACGCAAAACCCCGGCGGCTGCTTTCGGTTGAAAATCCGCCAAAGAAGGTTGTGTCATCTTCCATTTCTTGTGGCAACTTGGAAAAAATTCAGTCGAACGCATAATAA
>JAUMSA010000222.1 GCA_031293105.1 Butyricicoccus sp.
ATATGATGTATAGTATAGCCACAAAGCGAGGTGAACCTGCATGTCGTTTCCGATCTCCGCGTCCCTACTGGACGCAATCGTTCTGGCCATTGTGTCCCGGGAGGACACCTACGGCTATCGAATCACCCAGGATGTGCGGCAGGTGATGGAGGTTTCCGATTCCACCCTGTATCCGGTCCTGCGGCGGCTGCTCAAGGACGGCTGCCTGTCCACGCACGACCAGGCGGTGGATGGCCGTATCCGGCGTTACTATCACATCACCCCGATCGGCCGCATGCGGCTGGCCGAAGCACTCAAGGATTGGGCCACCTACCGGGATTCGATCGAAAAAGTATTTTTCGGAGGGTAACAAATCATGAACAAAAAGGAGTTTTTCGCCGCTCTGCGCCGGGCCTTGTCCGCGCTACCTGCGGAAGAGCGGGATAACGTGATAAAATACTACGAAGATTATTTCCTGGACGCCGAAGGGGAGAGCGACGAGGAAATCATCCGCGGCCTGGGCGACCCGCAAAAGATCGCCGAGGACATCCTGCGTGATTACCGTGAGCTGCAACCCCGGCCGGGCGCGTCGTCCGGCAGCACGGCCAAAACGGCCGCGCGCCGCAAGGGCATCAACCCTTGGCTGCTGCTCGTGCTGGTGCTGCTGGCCATCCCGACCATCCTGCTCCTCGGCATCCCGCTCGCGGGTGGGATACTCGGCCTGGGTATCGGTCTGATCGGCACTGTGGTCGGGGTCGTCGTAGCCGCGGCGGCTGTGCTGGCCGTGCTGCCGGCGGGGTTGGTGCTAACCGGTGTTACCCTGTGTTTCTTTTCCTTTTTCGTCTGGGCGACGCCGCCGTCGGCCGTACTCACGCTCGGTGTTGGCCTGGTGCTGCTCGCACTCGGCGGCCTAGTGGCATTGCTCATCATTAAGATCCTACGCCTGCTTGTGCCGCCGGTATGCCGGGGCATCGTGAATGGATTGCGTTGGGTCTTCGGTAAAATAAGGGGGTTATTCCGATGAAAGTTCTGCGCAATATCTGTCTGGGACTGCTTGGAGTGGGACTGGTGCTGTGCCTAGGCGGCGCGATCACAGGCGGTACGCTCTATTCCTCGTGGTGGAACGGCACCGTACACACCTGGCAGGAAACATTCGATGCCGGCAAGAACTATGTGCTGCGCGAATGGTATGACGATGATGGCTACCATCGCGGCTGGTTTGACCGGGACGACGACTGGTTCGATGACCACGTCAGCGACTGGACGAACAGCCATCACCATTTTGACGACTAACTTCCCGATTTTTCAAAGAAAGGACGTTTTTTTATGCAAGGCAAAAGACTTTTCCGCAGTCAGACGAGCCGCATGCTCTGCGGCGTGTGTGGCGGCCTCGGCGAGTATTTTAATATCGACCCCACGCTCGTGCGGCTGCTGTTCGCCGTGGTATGCGTGTGCAGCTGTTTGACCGCCATCCTGGTTTATATCATTGCAGCCATTATCATCCCCGAGGAAGCGTCTTGACACGGCTGCCAAAATAGGTTTATAATGCTAACAGAGTGAACGATCAAAGCGTCACGAAGGGGTACACCACCGCGGGTGTATTCTTTCGTGACGCTTTTTTTCGTGATCGGAGACAAAAAGGAGGAACCCACATGATTGTGATAAACGGCCAGGACGCGCCCTTTCAGCCGAGCATGAGCGTCCGCGCCCTGCTCGAAAGCCGGGGGCTGGACCCGGCGCGGGTAGCCGTCGAGCGGAACGGCGCCATTGTGCGCCGCGCCGACTTTGACGCGACCGCGCTTGCCGACGGCGACAAAATCGAAATCGTGCACTTTGTCGGGGGCGGCTGATGGTCACCAAAGAACAACTGACAGACGCGCTCATCGCCCGGCACGGGGCGGAAAATCAACAAAAGCTCTCCGCTTCCACGGTCGGCATCGCCGGACTGGGCGGCTTGGGCTCCAACATCGCGGTAGCGCTCGCCCGGCTGGGCGTGGGCCGGCTGGTGCTGGCTGACTTTGACGCGGTGGACATCACCAACTTAAACCGGCAGCATTATTTCATCCGGCACCTGGGCCGCCCCAAGGCCGAAGCGCTGCGCGAGCAACTCATGGAGATCAACCCCTATCTCCAGTACGAGGCGCACACCGTCCGCGTGACAGCCGACAACGCCTGCACCCTGTTCGCCGGGTGCGACGTCATCTGCGAAGCCTTTGACCGCGCCGACCAAAAGGCCATGCTGGCCGAAGCCGTGCTGACCGGTCTGCCGGATACGCCGCTGGTGTCCGGTTCGGGCATGGCGGGCTGGGGCTCGGCCAATGCCATACAGACCGTGCGCCGGTTCGGGCATTTTTATGTCTGCGGCGACGGCGAAAGCGACATTGCAGACGGCGTCGGGCTGACCGCGCCGCGGGTGGCCGTGTGCGCCGCCCATCAGGCGACCATGGTCATGCGCCTACTGCTGGGACAAACCAATCCATAACAAAATCGAAAGGATGACAACCATGAAGGACGACAAACTGATTCTGGGCGGGCATGAATTTACCTCCCGCTTTATCTTAGGCTCGGGCAAGTATTCGCTCGATCTCATCCGTGCCGCGGTCGAGCACGCGGGCGCGCAGATCATCACCCTCGCACTCCGCCGTGCCAACTCGGACACCGACAACATCCTCGACCACATCCCGCAGGGCGTCACCCTGCTGCCCAACACCTCGGGCGCACGCACGGCCGAGGAAGCCGTGCGCATCGCGCGGCTGGCGCGCGAATGCGGCTGCGGCGATTTTGTCAAAATCGAGATCATGCGCGACAGCAAATACCTGCTGCCCGACAACCAGGCGACCATCAAGGCCACCGAGATTCTGGCGAACGAAGGGTTTGTCGTCATGCCGTATATGTACCCCGACTTGACCGTTGCGCGCGACCTGGTGAGTGCAGGCGCGGCCTGCGTGATGCCGCTCGGCGCACCGATCGGCTCGAATAAAGGTCTGGCAACCCGCGACTTTATCCGCATCCTGATCGACGAGATTGAGCTGCCGATCATCGTGGACGCGGGCATTGGCCGGCCGAGCCAGGCATGCGAAGCCATGGAAATGGGCGCTGCTGCCGTGATGGCCAACACCGCCATCGCCACCGCGGGCGACGTTCCGGCCATGGCCGAGGCGTTCAAGAAGGCCATCGAAGCCGGCCGCACGGCCTATCTGTCCGGCCTTGGGCGCGTCATTGAGCACGGCGCGTCGGCTTCCTCCCCGCTGACCGGCTTCTTGGCCGATTAAGGGGGTGCATATCCATGGAAAATCAGACCAACCAGCCCATGGAGGGCATCGAAGTCGTTGAAGTCAAGAACAAGACCGACCATATGGCCTATATGCCGGGTATGGAGCAGATCGACCCGACCATCCGCAATCAGGTGGTCGCCGCGCGCGACAGCTACGATGAAACCGCCTACACGGCCGCCGATGTGCGCGCCGCGCTGGATGCGGACATCCGCACCCCCGAACACTTCGCCGCGCTGCTTTCGCCCGCGGCTGCGCCCTTCCTTGAGGAAATGGCCGAAAAGGCCCGGCAGGAAAAGCGCCGCTACTTCGGCGATAACGTCTATCTGTTCACGCCCATCTACATCTCCAACTACTGCGAAAACTACTGCATCTACTGCGGTTTTAACTGCCACAACAAAATCCGCCGCGCCAAACTCGACATGCCTGCCATCGAGCGCGAGATGGCGGCTATCGCCCAGACCGGACTGGAGGAAATCCTCATCCTCACGGGCGAGAGCCGCTCGATGAGCGATGTGAAGTACATCGGCGAAGCGTGCAAGATTGCGCGCAAGTATTTCAAAATGGTCGGCATTGAGGTCTATCCGATGAACTCGGATGAATATGCCTATCTGCACGAGTGCGGCGTCGATTATGTGACCGTATTCCAGGAGACCTATCATTCCGACCGCTATGAGCAGCTGCATCTGGCCGGCCATAAGCGTGTGTTCCCCTACCGCGTTGAAGCGCAGGAGCGCGCCCTGATGGGCGGCATGCGCGGCGTGGCCTTCGCCGCCCTGCTCGGCCTGGACGATTTCCGCCGCGACGCTTTTGCGACCGGCATGCACGCCTATCTCTTGCAGCGCAAGTATCCGCACGCCGAGATTTCGTTCTCCTGCCCGCGACTGCGCCCGATCGTCAACAACGACAAAATCAACCCCAAGGATGTCCATGAGCGCCAGCTGTTGCAGGTCATGTGCGCCTATCGCCTGTTCATGCCGTTTGCCGGTATGACCATCTCGACCCGCGAACGCGCGGGCTTCCGCGACCGGGTCATCGACATCGCAGCCACCAAGATTTCGGCCGGGGTGTCCACCGGCATTGGCGGCCACACCGGCGAGGAGGAAGGCGACGACCAGTTCGAGATCGCGGACAACCGCTCGGTCGATGAGGTTGTGGCCGCCATCCAAGCGCAAGGCTTGCAGCCGGTGATGAACGACTATGTCTACGTTTGATCTGGTCTGTGTGACCAGCCGCGCGCTGTGCGCGGGCGATTTCATCGCGCGCATTGGCTCACTAGCGCAGGCCGGCATCGACCGCATTATCCTACGGGAAAAGGACTTGCCTGAGCATGCTTACCTTACCCTCGCCCGACAGGCGCTGGACGCGGGCGGCGACCGGGTCATCCTGCACCATTTCCCGGCCGCCTGTGCGGCCCTGCACGCGCCGCGTTTGCACATTTCTTATCCACAACTTGTGGAAAACCCTGTGCTCCGGCAGCAGGTAGCCCTGCTCGGCGTGTCCATCCACGCCCCCGAGGAAGCCGTCCGCGCCGAGGCGCTGGGCGCCGACTATGTGACCGCCGGGCATGTGTTTGCGACCGACTGCAAACGCGGCCTGCCCGGCCGGGGACTGGACTTCCTGCGGGACACCTGCCGCGCGGTGCGCATCCCAGTGTATGCCATCGGCGGCATCGGAGCCGAAAATCTCGCCGCTGTGCGCGACGCGGGCGCGGCGGGCGCCTGCCTGATGAGCGGCCTGATGGCCTGCCCCGACCCGGCGGCCGAGATCGCCCGCTTACGCGCTGCCCTCTGACATGAAAAAAACCCTCGCGGGCGTTGCCCGCGAGGGTTTTTTTTGTTCGATTAGCCGCGATACAGCTGCTTGCGAATCGGCATGGTGTGCCAGCCGAGACCCTGCATGATCTCGTCCACCTGCTTGGTGGCTTCGCCGCTCCAACCGTAGGAGCCAAAGGCCAGGCCGATGCGGTCCTTGGGACGCAAGCCCTTCATGTACGTAACAAATGCCGCCATGGTCGGCATCATGTTGTTGTTGAGCGTCGATGCACCCAGGAAAATAAACTTAGCTTCGACTACATCGCCCATCACCTGGGAGTAATGCTCGTCGCGCAGGCAGTGCATATGTACCTTCTTGCCCAGATCTTCGTATTCCTTCTTGATCTTGTACGCCATTTCCTCGGTCGAGCCCCACATGGAGTCGTAAACGATGACGACCTTGTCCATATCGCACTCATTCTTGGACCAACGGCCATACGCTTCTACAATCTCCTTGATGTAGCTGCGCAGAATGACGCCATGCGACGGGCAGATCATGCTGATGTCCAGACCGGCGGCCTGTTCGAGTACCTTCTGTACCTGGTTGCCAAAGGGCAGCACGATGTTGCCATAGTAGTCCATGGCGCGCTCCATCAGGCGCTCCAGGCCCATCTCATCGTCATAGGTTTCGCCCGTGCAGACATGCTGGCCGAATGCGTCGTTGGAGAACAGAATCTTCTCCTCGGCCAGATAGGTCAGCATGGAGTCCGGCCAATGCACCATCGGCGCGGGTACAAAGTGATAGGTGTACTTACCGGTCGAAAGCGTGTCGCCCAGCTTGACGATATGCGCGTTATAATCCTCCAGGCCATAATAAGCCTTGATGCCGTTCTTGGAACCCGAGGTCAGATACACTTCCAAATTCGGGTTGCGCTTGAGGATTTCCGGGAACGAACCCGAATGGTCGGGCTCGATGTGGTTCTGAATCAGCACATCGATCTTTTCCAGCGGCACGATTTCTTCGATGTTCTGGATGAACTGCTCGGTGAATTTCTCCTTGACGTTATCGATCAGGGTGATCTTGTCGTCAATGACCAGATAGCAGTTATAGGTCGCGCCAAACGGAGTCTCATAGCCATGGAAGATACGCACATCGGGGTCGACTGCGCCGACCGCGTAAATATTATCACGAAGTTTGATAGCACTCATTGTCGATTTCTCCTTTTTTTCCGCATTTTTATCCCCCGCACGGCTGATCTGTGCTAGGGCAGCCGGCCCCAAAGGCCGGCGTTACTTTTCTCTGCCCTTAGTATA
>JAUMSA010000253.1 GCA_031293105.1 Butyricicoccus sp.
TTCGGGCTGCTGCACCTTTCTTTTTCCTGGGTCCAAACAACCGTGGGGAGTCGGTCGCCCATTCCCCCCAAGAAAGGAAGGAAGTACCAACATGAGCAGACTGTTTATCGAAACGCCCAGTCAGGCCCAAACGGTGATTGAAGGCCTGTACCGGGATGTGGAGCGGCGCATCGCGGCCAGCCCGCCGGGGCTGTGTCCGGTGGATATGGCGCTCTCGTTCCTCAAGCTATGCCACGCGCAGACCTGCGGCAAGTGTGTGCCCTGCCGCATCGGCCTGGGACAGCTGGCCACCCTCCTCGAGCGCGTGCTCGATGACGAGGCCGATCTTTCCACGCTCGATTTGATTGAAAAAACCGCCCGCGTCATCGCCGATTCGGCCGACTGCGCCATCGGTTTCGAGGCCGCGGCCATGGTGCTGCGCGGCGTGCAAGGCTTCCGCGACGACTATGTCGAACACATCGTCAACCACCGCTGCATCACCGGGCTGACCCAGCCGGTGCCGTGTGTGTCCATGTGTCCGGCCCATGTCGATGTTCCCGGCTACATCGCCCTCATCCACGACAAAAAATACGCCGACGCGGTTCGGCTCATCCGCAAGGATAACCCCTTCCCGGCCGCCTGCGCCTTTGTCTGCGAGCATCCTTGCGAAGCGCGCTGCCGCCGTAACATGGTGGACAATGCGGTCAACATCTGCGGTCTGAAACGCTACGCGGTCGAGCAGGCCGGTATTGTGCCTGCCCCGGCCTGCGCCGAGTCCACGGGCAAGCGTGTCGCCGTCATCGGCGGCGGCCCGGGCGGTCTGTCGGCTGCTTATTACCTCAGCCTGATGGGCCACAAGGTGGTCGTCTTCGACAAGCTCAAAAAACTGGGCGGCATGCTGCGCTACGGCATCCCGGATTACCGCCTGCCGCCCGAGATTCTCGATCAGGATATCAACGCCATCCTGTCCACGGGTGTGGAAACCCGCATGGGCGTCACCATCGGCAAGGATGTGCCCTTTGAGGACATCGAGCAGGAATTTGACGCCATTTACATCTCCATCGGCGCGCACAACGACAAGAAGATCGGCATTCCCGGCGAGGACAGCGAAGGCGTCATGAGCGCCGTTGAGCTGCTGCGCGACATGGGCGACGGCCACAAGCCCGACTTCACGGGCAAGCGCGTGGTCATCATCGGCGGCGGCAATGTGTCCATGGACGCCACCCGCACGGCCAAGCGCCTGGGCGCGGCCTCGGTTACCTGTATGTACCGCCGCCGGGTCGAGGACATGACCGCTCTGGCCGAGGAAATCGAAGATGCAGCCGCCGAAGGCTGCGAGATCATGCCGCTGCAAGCGCCGGTTGCCATCCAGCCGGATGAAAATGGCCGGGTTGCCGCCATTGTCACCCGTCCGCAGATGATCGGCCCGGTGGGCAAGGACGGCCGACCGCGGCCGCAGAACAACGGCGAGCCCGACCGCATCACACCCTGCGATATCGTGATTGTGGCCATCGGCCAGGGCATCGACTCGTCGGCCTTTGCCGAAGCCGGGGTACCCACCGTGCGCGGCGCCATCTCGGCCCTGCCCGACTCGTTCGTCAAGGGCAAACCCAACGTCTTTGCCGGCGGCGACGCGGTCACCGGCCCGGCGACCGTCATCCGCGCCATCCAGGCCGGCAAGGTCGCGGCCGCGAACATCGACAACTTCCTCGGCTTTTCGCACGAGATCAAGGTCGATGTCGATATCCCGCCCGCTCGCCTGTCCACCACACCGGCCTGCGGCCGTGTTTCGCCGGGCAGCCGCCCGGCACAGGAGCGCGCGTGCGACTTTGCGCTCGCCACGCTCGGCATGACCGAAAACGAAGCCATGCAGGAGTCGTCCCGCTGCTTGCGGTGCGACCACTTCGGCTACGGCAACTTTAAAGGAGGGCGGCAGGAGAAATGGTAAATGCAACCATCGACGGAATCGCGGTCCGTGTCGCAAATGGCACCACCATCAAGCAGGCCGCGGAAAGCGTGGGCATCATCATCCCCTCGCTGTGTTATCTGAAAGACTTAAACGAAATCGGCGCCTGCCGGGTGTGCTGCGTCGAGATCGAGGGCGAGCAGCGCATGGTGCCCTCGTGCAACAACCCGGTGCAGGAAGGCATGGTCATCCATACCAACTCGCCCCGCGCGCGCGAAACGCGGCGGGTCAATGTGGAGCTCATCCTGTCGCAGCACGACTGCCACTGCGCCACCTGTGTGCGCTCGGGCAACTGCAAGCTGCAAACCCTGTCCAACGACCTGGGCATCCTAACCAACCCGTATGAGGAAGATCTGCCGCGCGGTATCAAGAGCCTGTGGACGACCACCTTCCCCCTGTTTCGCGACGCCAAAAAGTGTATCAAGTGCATGCGGTGCGTGCAGGTGTGTGACAAGGTGCAGAGCCTGAACATCTGGGAGCTGACCAGCTCGGGCAGCCGCTCGACCATTGACGTTTCGCTCAACCGCCGCATCAAAGATGCCGACTGTTCGCTGTGCGGCCAGTGCATCACCCATTGTCCGGTCGGCGCGCTGCGCGAACGCGACGACACCGGCCGCGCCTTTGCCGCCCTGTCCGACCCGGACAAGATCACGGTCGTGCAGATTGCGCCCGCGGTACGCACGGCCTGGGGCGAGGCCTTTGGCCTGCCGCCCGAACAGGCGACCGTCGGCCGTCTGGCGGCTGCGCTGCGCCGCATGGGCTTTGACTATATCTTCGATACCTCGTTCTCGGCTGACCTGACCATTATGGAGGAAGGCTCGGAGTTTTTAGACCGCCTACACAAGGGCGACCTGGAAAAATACCCGATGTTCACCTCGTGCTGCCCGGGTTGGGTGCGGTTTTTAAAGAGCCAATATCCCGAACTGACCCACTGGCTGTCCACCTCCAAATCCCCGCAGCAGATGTTTGGCGCGACCGCCAAGACCTGGTTTGCCCAGAAAATGGGGCTGGACCCGAAAAAGCTGTTCTGCATCTCGATTATGCCGTGTCTGGCCAAGAAGGCCGAATGCGACCTGCCGACCATGCAGAATGAAGATTATGGTCAGGACGTCGATTTATCCCTGACCGTGCGCGAGATCACCCGGATGCTGCGCGCCGAGCATCTCAACCCGGCAGACCTGCCCGATGAACCGCTCGACTCGCCCTTGGGCGAGGGCACGGGCGCGGGCGTCATCTTTGGCGCGACCGGCGGCGTGATGGAGGCCGCGCTGCGCTCGGCCTATTTCCTAGCCACCGGACGCAACCCATCGGTTGATGCCTTCCATGATGTACGAGAAGTGATGAACGACGATGTGCTGGGACTGCATACGCTCGGCCGCGGCTGGCGGGAGGCCACCTTTGACCTCAAGGGCACCCCGGTGCGCGTCGCGGTCGCGAGCGGACTGGGCAACGCCCGTGCGCTGTGCAAGGCGATTTTGTCAGGCGAAAAGCACTATGATTTTGTCGAAATCATGGCCTGCCGCGGCGGCTGTGCGGGTGGCGGCGGTCAGCCCATCCACGACGGCGAAGAGCTCGCGCTCGTACGCGGCCAGGTACTCTATGGGCTGGATAAGGTTTCCGAACTGCGTTTCTCGCACGAGAACCCGGAAATCAATGCGCTGTATGAGGAATACATGGAAAAGCCGCTGTCCGAACGGGCGGAGCATTTGCTGCACACCGACCACGAAGGTTGGTTCATGCCCACCCATCCCGACTACGGAAAACGGTAACCACAAGATTAAAAAAGCGGCGTCCCGCAAAGGGCGATGTGTAGGCGAAAAATCGCGGTAAACTTCGCAAGATTGAGGTAGCGAAATGGGCGGAAAAAACCTGTAATAATCGTGTAAGGATCGATAAAAACTTCTACGGATTCGTTCTTTCTCTATCTCTTTATTTCTTGCGCAAAAGCCGCTTCCATTTGGAGGCGGCTTTTGTATTTGCACAAGTGAATTGTCAAACTAAGTGCAACAGGAATTGAGTTCAAAGTCCCATAATTCCTGAGCAGAATGGAAGTTAAGAACCTTGCGAGGCCTGGCGTTAATCAACGCCAGGTTTCGTTTTAGTGTAGCAGGAGCGACGCGAGA
>JAUMSA010000267.1 GCA_031293105.1 Butyricicoccus sp.
TGTCTCTACTATACCCTACCTCCCTTGCCGCGTCAAGTCTATTCTATGTGATTTTATCACGATTGTCCGACATCCCCCAGCGCGCGCTGGAAGAGTTCGATGTGATGCTGCTCATCCTGGATGATGCGCTCAATGAGCGCCCGCGGCTGGTCCTCCATGCGCGCGGCCAGCTGCCGATAGGCACGGATGGCGTCGCGCTCCGCGGCAATGGCCTGGCGCAGCATCCTATTCCGGTCTTTTTCATACGCCACAGCTCCGCCCGACCACCAGTGCGACCGGCCGCCCGAAAAGCTCAGCAGCTTGGGGTTGCCGCCATAGCGGCCAATCAGCTCCCCGAGCCGACGCAGGTGCAGCATTTCATTTTGCCCGACGCAGGCAAACAACTCGGCCACATCGGCATCTTCTTCCAGCCGCAGGCTATTGTAGAAGTATTGCGAAGACGCCGTCAGCTCGCTGTGCGCCCCGGCATACACCCCAAACAGCGCCCGCACGAGCGCGGGATTTGGGTTTTGTTCGCCCACTTTGGGCCAGGGCAGCATCAACATGTTATGCACACAGTTATTCACAGGTAACCGCCTCCCTTTCGTATTGGAACAGCTTATGCACAGACTTATCCAGAGGTAATTTTTTTGGCGCGAGAAAAAAAACTACAAACTTCGTTCATTCTGCCGAAAGGCTTCCGGCCGCCTTGACAAGGCCGGATAAACAGTCTACAATACTAAGTACAGCTTGTTCTTGAGCACCATATCTTGTGCAAGGGACAAGCTGTACCCACGAAATTTAGTAAAATGGTCGAAACCGGCCACTTTCTGCCGGTTTGCGTCCTCTTTTGGAGAAAGTAGGCAATGCACATGATAACGCAGATCGTCAAGCGCGACGGCCGCACAGTCGCCTTCGAGCTCGACAAGATCGCGGACGCGATTTTCAAGGCCGCGCAGGCTTCGGGCGGCCGGGATTATGAGATGTCCACCGAGCTGGCCGGCCAGGTCGAAAAGGAACTGGAAGCCGAGTCACTCACCTGCCCCACGGTGGAACAGGTGCAGGACGTGGTCGAAAAGGTCCTGGTCAAGAGCGGCCATGCCCGCACGGCGAAAAAGTATATCCTCTACCGCAACGAGCGCACCCGTGTGCGCGAGATGAACACCCGCCTGATGAAGGTTTACGAGGATTTGACCTTCCAGTCCTCGCTGGAAAACGACGTCAAGCGCGAAAACGCCAACATCGACGGCGACACCGCCATGGGCACCATGCTCAAGTATGGTTCTGAGGGCGCCAAGCAGTTCTATGACATGTTCATCCTCGACCCCGAGCATTCCAAGGCCCACCGCGAAGGCGATATCCACATCCATGATCTGGACTTTTTAACACTCACCACCACCTGCTGCCAGATCGATTTGCTGAAACTGTTCAAGGACGGCTTCTCCACCGGTCACGGTTTTCTGCGTGAACCCAACGATATCCGCTCCTATTCGGCGCTGGCCTGCATCGCCATCCAGTCCAACCAGAACGACCAGCATGGCGGGCAGAGCGTCCCTAACTTTGACTATTCTATGGCGCCCGGCGTAAAAAAGACCTTCCGCCGCGCTTTTACTGATAATTTAACCAAAGCCCTGGAGATTTATCTCGACCAGGAGGATGGCGAACTGATGAGCAAGGCCATCGTCAGCCGCTGCGAAAAGGAGACCGGCAAATGGGCCTGCTTTGCGGGCGACAACGGCTTTGACGAAGCCGTCCGCGCCGCGCTGCTTGAGCAGATGGACGAAAAGCTGGCCGACAAAATCCTGCGCTTTGTCCGCAAATATGCGGTCAAGGAAACCCGCCGCTCGACCTATCAAGCCATGGAAGCGCTGGTCCATAACCTCAACACCATGCACTCGCGCGCTGGCGCGCAGATTCCCTTCTCGTCCCTCAATTACGGCACCGACACCTCGGCCGAAGGCCGTCTGGTCATGGAATGCCTGCTGCTGGCCACCGAGGCCGGCCTGGGCAACGGGGAAACCTCGATCTTCCCCATCCACATCTTCAAGGTCAAGGACGGCGTCAACTTCAACCCCGGCGAACCCAACTATGACCTGTTCCAGCTGGCCATGCGGGTCTCGGCCAAGCGCATGTTCCCGAACTTCTCGTTCCTGGACGCGCCGTTTAACCTGCAATACTACAAGCCCGGCCATCCGGAAACCGAATGCGCCTATATGGGCTGCCGCACCCGTGTCATCGGCAACGTATACGACCCCACCCGGGAAATCGTCAACGGCCGCGGCAATCTGAGCTTTACATCCATCAACCTGCCGCGCATCGCCATCCGGTCGCACGGCGACATCGATTTCTTCTTTGAGGATTTGGACCGCAAGATTGACCTGGTCATCGACCAGCTGCTGGCCCGTTTCAAAATCCAGTGTCAGAAGAAGGTCCGCAACTACCCCTTCCTGATGGGCGAGGGCGTGTGGATCGATTCGGAAAAGCTGGACCCCGACGATTCGGTGGGCGAAGTCCTCAAACACGGCACCCTGACCTGCGGCTTTATCGGCCTGGCCGAATGCCTCAAGGCGCTTCTGGGTGTCCACCACGGCGAAAGCGACGAAGCGCAGAACCTGGGGCTTGAGATCGTCAAGCACATGCGGGAACGCATGGACCAGGCATCGCAGGAATACCACCTCAACTTCTCGCTCATCGCAACCCCGGCCGAAGGTCTGGCCGGCCGGTTTGTCAAGATCGACCGCGAACGCTATGGCCGCATCGAAGGTGTGACCGACCGCGATTACTACACCAACTCGTTCCATATCCCGGTTTATTTCCCGATCGGTGCGTTTGAAAAAATCCGCCGCGAAGCGCCCTATCACGCGCTGACCAACGGCGGTCACATCAGTTATATCGAGCTGGACGGCGACCCGACCCAGAATCTCGAAGCCTTTGAACAGGTGGTTCGCTTCATGAAGGAAGCCGGCATCGGCTACGGCGCCATCAACCATCCCATTGACCGCGACCCGGTTTGCGGGTATACTGGAATCATCGGCGATGTCTGCCCCCGCTGCGGGCGACACGAAGGCGAAGGCGTCCCGCTGGCCAAGCTGCGCAAGCTTGGGCTTTACAAGAACTACAACAGTACGACCATCGGCTATCACGGCGACCCTAGCGAGGAAGCCGACCGCATGCCGAACCCGGTCGAATAAGTCTCTCGTTATATTGGAAAGGAAGTCAGCATCATGGCAAAGCAGTTTAAAGTTACCGAAGTCAACGGCGTCGAAATGGTCGGCGAAGGCATTGGTTTTGAGCGCATCCGCCGCATCACCGGTTATCTGGTCGGCACCCTGGACCGTTTCAACAACGGCAAGCGCGCCGAAGAACACGACCGCGTCAAGCATGACGCTTCCTGCTGCTCTCTAACCGACACCCGTAGCGCCTAAGTATGGAAGATTCTCTCCGTCTGGCCGGCGTCGTCCGCGAGTCGATCGTGGACGGCCCCGGTATCCGGTACACCATTTTTGTCCAGGGCTGTCCGCATCACTGCCCGGGCTGCCACAATCCGCAGACCCATGATTTTGCGGGCGGCACGGACACCCCCATCCAGACCGTGCTCGATGAGATCGACGCCAGCCCCTTCCTCAAAGGAGTCACTTTTTCGGGCGGAGAGCCGTTTTGCCAGGCGGCAGGGCTCTTACCCTTGGCCCAGGCACTCAAGGCCCGTGGCAAGCATCTGATGGCCTATACGGGCTATACCTTCGAGGAGCTTCTTGCCTTGGACGACCCGGCGGTTCGGCCGCTGCTCGGGCAGCTCGACCTGCTGGTGGATGGCCGCTTTGTCGAAGCCGAAAAGAGCCTGGAACTCAAATTCCGCGGCAGCGCCAACCAGCGTGTGCTGGATGTGCCCGCCTCACTCCAAGCAAACGCCCCTGTTTGGGCGGAAGCCTACCGGTAAAATGCAAAACGCCTGCTTTCGCAGGCGCTTTTTTTATCGAGTGAATTGTCAAACTAAGTGCAACAGGAATTGAGTTCAAAGTCCCATAATTCCTGAGCAGAATGGAAGTTAAGAACCTTGCGAGGCCTGGCGTTAATCAACGCCAGGTTTCGTTTTAGTGTAGCAGGAGCGACGCGAGA
>JAUMSA010000288.1 GCA_031293105.1 Butyricicoccus sp.
TGCAAATCCTTGGGCGGGTAGATGCGTACCGTACAGCCATTGCTTTCTACATTGGCACCCAAAGCGCGCAGCATCCGTTCGGTATGGTCGCGTGAGGGGGCCGGCTCAATGACGCTGGTTGGGCTATCCGCATACAATCCCGCTAAAAGGATGGCGCTTTTGAGCTGTGCGGATGCTACCGGCATAGCATACTCGATACCATGTAATTGTGTACCTGCATGAATGGTCAAAGGACAGTAATTGCCGTTTACACCATCGATAACGGCGCCCATCTGACGAAGTGGGGTAATAACGCGTCCCATTGGACGCGTTTGGATGGAAGCATCCCCGGAGAGCGACACGTCAAAATCCTGACCTGCCAAAATACCGCACAGCAAGCGCGTAGTGGTGCCAGAATTGCCGGTATATAAGGGCTGTGTGGGAGGGGTTAAGCCATGCAAGCCCACGCCATGCACGACGACTTCAGTATCCGACACTTCGATGGGAACTCCCATGCGCCGGAAACAATCAATCGTAGACAGGCAATCTTCGCCCATGAGAAAACCTGTGATATGGGTTGTACCTTGCGCCAAGGCACCAAACATGACCGCACGGTGGGAGATCGATTTGTCCCCCGGTACGGTAATTGTGCCGCGCAGCGGTTTTGCTTGCGATAGTTGCATCAAGTTGGACAATCCTCCTTGGTTTGGGTAATTTGATAACTGCCTAGCAGACGAAGTGAGCGAAGCTCCTCCGAAAGCTGATAGATCAGGGACCGGACATTTTCACTGGCCAGACTGCCTTCCAGATCGACATAGAACCGATAGTTCCAAGGGGTCTCCGGCAACGGACGGGAATGAATCTCGGTCAGGTTGATGTTGTGGTCTGAGAACATGGACAGCGCGGACGAAAGCGTACCCTGCTGATGTGGAAGCGTAAAAGCCAAGCTGACGCGATTATCCGCTTCACAAGCCGATAGATGCCGGCTTACAGCCACGAACCGGGTTTGATTGGTGCAGTCATCGTTAATGGCAGCCGCTAAAATTTTCAGGCCATACAATTTGGCGGCATCTTCCGAACAGACCGCCGCGCATGAGGGATCATTCCATTCCTGCACCTGCTTAGCCGCGACTGCTGTATTAGCGGCTTTGCACAGGGTAAATCCATGCTGCCGCAGATAGTGTTGGCACTGATCCAAAGCCGGTTCGATGGAATACACTTTTTCAACCGTATCCATTGTAGCATGGCTGCATCCCGCAAGGCAATGCCGAATCGCATTGATATGGGAATGGGAAATATAGAGATCATATTTCATCAACAGATCACATACTTCGTTAATCGTTCCGATGGAAGAATTTTCAATCGGAACCACACCGACATCGGCACGATGTTCGGCCACAGCGCGGAATACATCTTCAAAAGTGGAAACATGGTCGATAGTTGTCGCTTGCGGGAACATGGCCTGCGCGGCCTGCGACTGATAGGAGGCTGGCAGACCTTGATATACCACACTTTGCGGCGTTTGCAGCCGGTCGGTGAGCGGCAGTATCAGTTTTTGGGGTGCTTTGGACAGGATGTGTTCATATTGATGCATACGACTGACCCGAATAAGCCCTTTGAGCATGGAAACATATTCGGGTTGCAGGGAAGCTGGCACTTGCTGCTGTAAGGTTTCCAACATGGCTTGTTCGCGGTCGGGTTTGAGCACCTTATCGCCGGTCGCCATCTTGCATTCTGCAACCTGCTCGGCCAACTCCATGCGCTGCAAAAACAGGGCCTGCATCTGCGCATCAATCCGGTTGATATCCTGCCGAATCTCATTGAGATTGCGCATAACCATATCCCTCCAAATACAGATCGGTCAGTGCAACCGCGGCTGCCGCTTCAATCACCGGAGTGGCCCGGGGCACGATACACGGGTCATGCCGGCCTTTGATGCGGAGTTCTTCCACTTCGCCGGTTGATAGATTAAGCGTGCGCTGCGGCTTTGCAATCGACGGGGTAGGCTTGATGGCCGTGCGGAAGATGAGAGGCATCCCGCTCGTAATGCCGCCCAAAACGCCGCCGTTGTTATTGGTTTCAGTGACGACCTTTTCCCCATCGGTCAATGTAAAGACATCATTCGCATGCGAGCCACGGAATTCGGCAAATCCAAATCCAACGCCAAATTCTACGCCTTTTACAGCAGGGACCGAGAACAACAGGGAAGACAGACGTCCCTCGACCGAGTCCAGCATGGGGCTGCCCAGGCCAGCCGGCAAGCCAACTGCAGCGCATTCGATGATACCGCCGACCGAGTCTTGATCCAATCGCGCTTCTTCAATGGCCGCCAACATTGCTTTTTCTGCAAGTGGGTTGATGATCGGATATTCCTGCATGCGCAGTTGTTCGAGCTGCTCAGCGGAAACTTCCACATCATCAAAGGGAGTGTCCTGAATTTGAGCGATCGACTGGATGTGTGCGCCTACTGTAATTCCTTTGGTCTTGAGGTATAGTTTGCACATCGCGCCTGCAAACACAAGCGGTGCGGTCAACCGGCCGGAGAAATGGCCGCCGCCGCGCGGGTCGTTGTATCCGCCAAAGCGTACTAGTCCGGTATAGTCCGCATGTCCCGGACGGGGATGAGTAGAAAAATCCTTATAATCCCCGGAGCGTGTGTCGGTGTTTTCAATCATAGCACAAATCGGAGTCCCGGTGGTATATCCCTGATAGATGCCCGACAGAATTTTCGGAAGATCGGCTTCCTTTCGTGCGGTCGACTGCTTGTTTTTCCCCGGTGCGCGGCGGTCCATTTCACGCAGGACAAAATCCTCATCAAAAAGGATGCCCGACGGAAAACCGTCGAGCACCACGCCAATGCCGCCGCCGTGAGATTCGCCAAAGATGGAAATTTTCAGTGCATTTCCCCAAATAGAACCCATGGTGGTGCCTCCTTATTTAAATAGATAGAATCATTTGATGCAGCGCTTCTACATCGATTTGTTCAATCTCAGCACGGCCGAGTGACCGCACCAAAATAAAGTGAACCGTTTGCCCCATCTTCTTTTTATCCGAAAGCAGAGCCTCAAAAATCGCTTCGCGCGGATAAGGGAGATCAGTCGGCAGTCCAATCTCCTGTAAAAGGGAAGACAGGTAATCGTCCAAATCATTGTGTGTGCCAAGTTGCTGCGCGATTTTCATCGCGGCAACCATACCCATTGCCACGGCCTGCCCATGTGTGTGTGCCGTATAATTGCCGATTTTTTCAATGGCATGTCCAATGGTGTGCCCGAAGTTCAAAATCATGCGCAGTCCAGTATCATGTTCGTCCACTTCGACCACGTCACGTTTGATCTTGACGCATTCGTAGATCAATTCCTCAATATTTTCGCGATAATGGGGCATGCGCACCATATCCAGAATACCGCGGTTTTTGATGCAGCCATATTTAATGACTTCTGCCATGCCATCGATAAAGGTAGCGTCCGGTAGGGTTTCCAGAACCGTCGGGTCGATGAGGACCAAGCGGGGCTGATAAAAAGCACCAACCAGATTTTTGCCTTCCGGCAAATCGACCGCCGTTTTCCCGCCGACCGAAGAGTCCACCTGTGCCAAGAGTGTGGTCGGAATTTGACAAAGGGGAACCCCGCGCAGGAAGGTTGCCGCGGCAAAGCCGGTCACATCCCCGGTCACGCCACCACCCAGCGCAATGACCAGATCTTTTCGAGTCATACCGGCGGACAGCATATCGTGATAAATTCCTTCGACGGCTTCTAGGCGCTTGTACTCCTCGCCAGCTGGAAGCACGGTCGAAGATACCGGAAGATCGAACTGCTGCGCCACCGTATCCAGGTACAGGGGCGCCACATGGGAATCGGTCACAATATGCACCCGGCTGGGCGAGAAAAAGCGAGCACATTGTGCGGCTGCCGTTTGAAGCAGTCCGGCCGAAATCAAAATATCCGACGACCCGGCCGAACCATTGAGCGTAAGCTGTTTCATCTTCTGTGATTCCTCTCAATTGGTTTTAGATCTCACGCCCCATAGCGGCAGCGATGCCGCGCAGGGAATCCATCGTTTCAGCGAACGATTCATAGGTGAGCGACTGCGCACCATCAGACAGCGCATGTGCCGGATCGTTGTGTACTTCGATCATCAGACCGTCCGCACCGGCTGCAATAGCCGCACGTGCCAGGGGA
>JAUMSA010000201.1 GCA_031293105.1 Butyricicoccus sp.
GCGGGCCAGATAGCTGGCCTTCTGCGCGCCGTCGCGGTAGACCTGCTCGAGATAATCCTTGTTTTTCAGCAGATCTTCGGTCTTTTCGCGGATGGGCCGCAGCAGTTCAACGACTGCCTCGCCGACCGCGGGCTTGAAGTCGCCATAGCCCTTGCCTTGGAATTCCTCCTGCACCTGTTCGATGGTCTTCCCCGTCGCCAGCGCATAAATCGAAATCAGGTTGGAGACGCCCGGCTTGTCCTCGGAAACGATGATACGGCTGTCCGAATCGGTGACCGCGCGCTTGAACTTGCGCATGATGTCTTCTGGCTTGTCCATCAGCAGGATGAAGCCGTTCGGGTTTTCGTCCGACTTACTCATCTTGCGGCTCGGGTCGGCCAGGCTCATGATCTTGGCGCCCGTCTTGGGAATGTAGGGTTCCGGCATAACAAAGGTGTCCGAATAGACACCGTTAAAACGCTGGGCGATGTTGCGCGTCAGCTCGATATGCTGGAGCTGATCGACACCTACCGGCACCATATCGGCCTGATACAGCAGAATATCGGCTGCCATCAGCACCGGATAGTCGAACAGGCCCACATTGACATTGTCCGCATGCTTGGCCGATTTGTCCTTAAACTGGGTCATACGGGAGGCTTCGCCAAACATCGTGTAGCAGTTGAGCACCCAGCCCAGTTCAGCATGCGCCGGGACATGGCTCTGGATGAACAGAATGCTCTTTTCCGGGTCCAGACCGCAAGCGATGTACTGCGCGAGCACTTCAAAGGTCTGCCGCCGCAAAGCGGCCGGGTCCTGCCGCACCGTGATGGCATGCATATCGACCACACAGTAGATGCAGTTATATTCCTCCTGGAGCAGCGGAAAGTTCTTGATCGCGCCCAGATAGTTGCCTAAGGTCAGCTTACCCGACGGCTGTACGCCGGAAAAGATGGTTTTTTTCTGATTATCGCTCATGACACTCATACTTCCTTTGATCCTGAGAATAGCATGGCCGCAGCCGCCATTTCGATGCGTTTCCATACTTAGTCATTATCATAGCACAAATTTTGCATCTATGCAATGTTTTGACCGATTTTCCCCCAAAATAGTTGCTTTTCTCGCTTTCTTGCACAAAATATAGGCCTTCCGTCGATGGGTGCCGAGCGTGCCCGGTCAGGGCTGTGGCCCCTGTGCCCCTACCCCAGCGCTGCAAACGATTGACAGCACCCAGTCGAGCAGGTATGATAGAAAAAAGACCGAAAAGAGGGACATCCATGAGCCGTTATCTTCTGGCGCTCGATCAGGGAACCACCAGTTCCCGCGCCATTTTATTTGACGAAAACCAGCGTATCGCGGGCGTTGCCCAGCGGGAACTGACCCAGATTTTCCCCCATGAGGGCTGGGTGGAGCAAAACCCGGTCGAGATCTTTTCCAGCCAATATGCTGTCATGATGGAAGTGCTGGCAGCGGCCGGCGTGCCCGCCCGTGAGGTGGCGGGCATCGGCATTGTCAACCAGCGCGAAACGACCATCCTATGGGACCGCGCGACCGGCACACCGATTTATAACGCCATCGTCTGGCAGTGCCGCCGCACAGCGCCCATTGTGGACGAGCTGATCGAACAGGGGCTGGGCGACCACATCCGGCAGGTGACCGGCCTGGTGCCGGACGCCTATTTTTCGGGCACCAAGATCAAGTGGATTCTCGACCATGTGGAAGGCGCACGCGAAAAGGCCGCGCGCGGCGAGATCCTCTTTGGCACGGTCGATACCTGGCTGGCCTGGAAGCTGACCGGCGGCGAAGTCCACGTCACCGACGCGACCAACGCTTCACGCACCATGATTTACGACATCCACAAGGGCGATTGGGATGATACCCTGCTGCGCGCGCTGGACATCCCGCGCGCCATGCTGCCCACCGTCTGCCCGTCCAGCCACATCTACGGCTCGGTGGCCATGCCGGGGGCCAAAATCCCGCTCGCGGGCATGGCGGGCGACCAGCAAGCGGCTTTGTTCGGCCAGACCTGTTTTGACCCGGGCGACGCCAAAAATACCTATGGCACCGGCTGCTTTTTGCTGATGAACACCGGCACACAGGCAGTCAGCAGCCAGAACGGCCTACTGACGACCATTGCCATCCAGCTTGGGGACGAAGTCCAATACGCCTTGGAGGGCAGCGTCTTTGTCGGCGGCGCGGTCATCCAGTGGCTACGCGATGAAATGCGCTTTTTCAGCGAGAGCCGCGACGCCGAATACTATGCCTCCAAGGTGCCGGACACGGGCGGCGTGTATTTTGTGCCCGCCTTCACCGGCTTGGGCGCGCCCTATTGGGACATGTATGCCCGCGGGTGCCTGGTCGGCCTGACGCGCGGCACCACGCGCGAGCATATCATCCGCGCCGCGCAGGAGTCCATCGCCTATCAGTCGGGTGACCTTCTCGCAGCCATGGCGCGCGACTGCGGCCGTCCGCTGGGCGCGCTGAAAGTGGACGGCGGCGCCAGCCGGGACAGCTTCCTGATGCAGTTCCAGGCCGACATCTCGGCCTGCCCCATCCACCGGCCGGTCATCCGGGAAACGACCGCTCTGGGCGCCGCCTATCTGGCCGGACTGGCTACCGGCGTGTGGAAAGACCGGGACGAACTGCGGCAGCTCTGGCAATGCGACCGCGTTTACACGCCGCAGATGGAAGAAACCACCCGGCAGACCCTGCTCGCCGGATGGAATAAGGCGGTTGGCCGCAGCCTGAACTGGGCAAAATAAACCGAAAGGTGGGATTTCCATGCCCTGGTGTCCAAACTGCAAAACCGAATACCGGGAGGGCTTCACGCACTGCGCCGACTGCGGGGCTGCCTTGGTCCCGGCCCTGCCGGACGAAGCCCCCGAGCCGGAAAATTTGGACCGTCCGGCCGAAGCGGTGCTGCTGATGCACTGTCCCTCGACGCTGGAGGCTGACGCGACGGTCGCGCTGCTGCAAAGCTTCTCCATCCCCTGCTTTGCCCAGCCGGATATGGGTGCGGAAAAGGCATACACCGGGTTTTGTCTGACCGGCGGCAGCATTTTCGTCGATGCGTCCCGCGTGGACGAAGCCCGCGAGATTGTGGAGGGTTTCCGCCGTGGCGGCAGCCAAATCGACGCCGAAGATCGCCGCCGCTTGCTGGAAGAAGCCGAATCCCAACCGGCTCCAAAACTGAGTAAAAACAACGGGTTCGTCATCGCGCGCACGGTGGTCAGCATTCTATTTTTGCTGTATCTGTTTGTGATGTTTCTGTTGTTCACGACAACATGAAATGAACTGGATTTCTTCTATTTATGTGCAGAAAGAAGGCGCAGCCTATGCTCAAGATGTTCAAAAAATCCTTTTGGGTGCCCTATGAAGAAGGCGACAAATACCCTACGGTCGCCAAAGCCCAGCAGGCCATCTCCCAGTATTGTGAGCAAAATGGTCTTTCCTGTCACTTTTCCGGTGACGAGGACGTAACCATCGACGGAACGGACTACGAAATTTACCGTGGCTACGAAAACGGCAGCCGTGGTAACTACGGCATCAAGTGCCGCGAGAAATGAACTTCCTTCATAAGCAGCAACCCCAGTTCACAAAAAAATCCCGTCCTATATGGACGGGATTTTTCTTTACTTGGCTGCAATGACGTGGCTCATATCATACAGGCCGGGCGCGGTCTGCGCGGCCAGGAAGGCCGCCGCATCCACGGCGCCAACCGCGAACACCTCGCGCGAATGCGCGCTGTGCTTGATCTCGATGACCTCGTCACGACCGCAGAACAGAACCGAATGCTCACCCACGATCGTGCCGCCGCGGATGGAATGAATACCAATCTCGTGCGGCGGACGCTTTTCGCGCCGCTCGTGACGGTCGTATTCATACTGCGCGTCATACGGCAGCGCGGACGATACGGCGTCAGCCAGCATCAGCGCTGTCCCGCTCGGGGCGTCCAGCTTCTGGTTGTGGTGCGCTTCCACGATCTCCACATCATAGCCGTCGCCCAGGACGGACGCGCACTTTTTGAGCAGATCGAGCATCAGATTGATGCCGATGGACATATTACCCGACCGGAACACCGGAATCTTCCCGGCGGCGGCGCCGATTTGTGCGAGCTGCTCGGGCGAATGCCCGGTAGTGCAGATGACGACCGGTGTGCGGTTTTGGATGCAGTATTCGAGCAGATGGCTGGTCGATGCCGGGTTGGAAAAATCAATCACCACATCGGCCGCGCCCGAAAACTCGAACGGGTCGGCATAGACCGGGAAATCTGCCAGCTTTACCGCATTGATATCAAAACCGGCCACGATTTTCATATTCTCTTTTTTGGAACAAATATCGGCAATGACCCGACCCATGCGGCCGTTGCATCCCGAAAGTGCAATTTTTAGCATGTTTTGAACTCCTTGACCGTTCTATCTTTCCCGCGAGGGCTGTGTTTAGATCTTGCAGCCCATCTTGTCGAGCGCTGCCTGGATGCGGGCCGTGTGCTCAGCCGAAGGCGCAACAAGCGGCAGACGCAGCGCACCGACCTTCCAGCCCAGCAGCTCCATCGCCTTCTTGACCGGAATGGGGTTGACTTCGCAGAACAGCGCGTTGATGAGTTCCAGATACTCCTTCTGCATCTTGGCGGCTTCGGCAAACTTGCCGTCCAGGCACAGCTGGCACAGCTCATGCGTGGCGCGCGGCGCAACATTGGACAGTACCGAGATAACACCCTTGCCGCCCATGCTCATCAGCGGGACGATCTGGTCGTCATTGCCCGACCAGAAATTCATCGCATCGCCGCACAGGGCCATGGCTTCGGCCAGGAGCGAGAAATTGCCGCTCGCCTCCTTAGCGCCGTTGATGAACGGATGCTTGGAAAGCTCGTGGTAAGTCTGCGCGGTAAAGCTCAGGCCGGTACGGCTGGGTACATTATACAGAATGACCGGGCACTCGCAGTCGGCGACTGCGGTGAAGTGCTGGATGAGTCCGGCCTGGGTGGTCTTGTTGTAATACGGGGTCACCGACAGAACCGCGTCCGCACCGCTTGCCTTGGCGCTCTTGGTCAGCTTCACTGCGGTACGGGTATCGTTGGAACCAGCGCCCGCCACAACCGGTACGCGGCCATTGACGTATTCGCAGCAGAATGCGATAGCTTCTTCGTGCTCATCTTCCGGGCAGGTCGGAGATTCGCCGGTGGTACCCATGACGATGATGGCATC
>JAUMSA010000302.1 GCA_031293105.1 Butyricicoccus sp.
GGTATCCCATCAGCGCAAGCGCCTGCTTGGCTGCCATTTGTTCGGCTTCCTTTTTACTGTGACCGACCCCCTTGGCAAAGACGTTGGAGTTGAGCAGCAGCTCCATTTCAAACGTCTTGTCGTGGTCGGGCCCATGGGTGCCCGCCAGGCGGTATTCCAGCGTTTCCTCGCGGTTTTTCTGCACGATTTCCTGCAACGTGGTCTTGTAGTCCTTGAACATGCGGCCCTGACGCGCCTCATCCGCCTTGCGCGGGATGAAGCTGAGCACAAACGCGCGCGCCGGTTCGATGCCACCGTCGAGATAGATCGCGCCCAACAGCGCTTCGACCGCGTCGGCTAAAATGCTGGGCCGGTGGCGGCCGCCGCCGGCTTCCTCGCCCCGTCCCAGGCAGATCTCCTGATCGATGCCAAGTTCCTTGGCGACTTCATACAATGCCTGTTCGCAGACGATGGCTGCGCGCAGTTTGGTCAGTTCCCCTTCCGGCAGGTCGGGAAAGTGGTTGTAGAGATAGTCGGCCGTGACAAAGCCGAGTACGGAGTCGCCAAGAAACTCAAGCCGTTCATTGTTTTGCAGGTGCCGCGCGCGCTGCTCGTTGGCATACGACGAATGGGTCATCGCCTTGCGGAACAGCACCGGATTGCGGAACCGGTATCCGATTTTTTCTTTCAGCATTCGCTCCTACCTTTCTGCATTTTCCGATAAAACCGAAGAGCCCACCGGTGGGCTCTCGGTTTTGCTTATTCTTCTCCGATCAAGCGCACGATGTCGCCGACCGTATGGATGTTCGCCGCCGCGTCTTCGCTGATCTGGCCGACGTCAAACGTCTCCTCAATGGTCATCATCAGTTCGACCAAATCGAGTGAATCGGCATTCAGGTCATCCTGTAATGTCGTTTCCATCGTGATCGCATCCGGCGTGACGCCGAATTGTCCCGACAGCAGTGTACACAATTTTTCAAAAACCATGCATGCGTCCATCCCTTCTCTTCGGTTTGCACCCCGAAACGGGGCTTCTCAATTTGATGATATAAGCCCCCTGGGTGGTCTGTCAAGAGGAAAAGGGAAATTTTTCTTAATTCTTGTCGAGGGTCATGTGGTCGATGTTCTGTTCCACCTCGGCGATCATACCGCTCTTGGTGTAGGCGATGGCCTGCCGCACGGCGTTCATGAACGCGACCTCATTGGACGAGCCATGGGCCTTGATGACCGGATGGGCGATGCCCAAAAACGGTGCGCCGCCGATAGCGTCCTGGTTAAACAGCTCCTTAAACTCATCGACACCCTTTTTGCACAGCAGATAACCGATTTTGGAGCCGGTCGAGCGCATGAACATCTTCTTGATTTCGCCGGCCATGAACTTGGCCACGCCCTCGATGGTCTTGAGCATCACGTTGCCCGCAAAGCCGTCGCACACGGCCACATCGCACGCGCCCAGGGGCACCATGCTGCCTTCGACGTTGCCGACAAAATTGATGCGGCCCGCATCGTGCGCAGCCTGGAGCAGCGCGTAGGCTTCCTTGCGCATGGGGTCGCCCTTGGAATCCTCGGTACCGTTGTTGACCAGGCCGATGCGCGGCTTTTGGATACCGCGAATCTTTTCGGCATACAGCGAGCCCAGGAAAGCGAACTGGAGCAGGTATTCGGCCGTGCATTCGGTATTGGCGCCTGCATCCACCAGCATGACCTGCCCGCCTGCGCACGGCATGACAGGCGCGAGCGCGCCGCGGCGGATGCCCTTGATGCGCTTGCAGATGAGGGTCGCGCCGGACAGCAGCGCGCCGGTCGAACCGGCCGATACGATGGCGTCGGCCTCGCCGTTTTTGACCAGCTTAAGCGCCACGGCCATCGAGCTTTGGGGCTTCTGCCGCAGGACGGTCGCCGGGTCGTCGTGCATGTCCACGACATCGGGGGCATGGACAATGGTGATGCCGGGCGTGTTTTCCGCGCCCTGCTCCTTGAGGATGCCCCGGATGGTATCCTCTGGGCCTACCAGCAGGACTTCCTCCCCATAGGTCTTGGCCGCCATCACGCCGCCCTTGATGGGTGCGAGGGGCGCATTATCGCCGCCCATGACATCCATTGCGATCTTCACTCAGAACTCCCCCTTCAAGCTGTCGATGATCTCGAGCGCACGCTCGGAAATCTGTTTGTTTTTCTCCCGCTTGCCCTTAACTTTGTAGCCAAGCGGCTCCAAAATACCGAAATTGATGTTCATTGGCTGGAATTTCGTCACGGTTTCGTTGGAAACATAGTTTCCAAGCGCGCCGATGGCCGTGGTCGACGGCAGGTCGGGCGCAGGCTTGCCCAGGATTTCGCACGCAGTCGCCACCCCGGCCAGCCAGCCCGAGGCGTTGGACTCGACATACCCCTCCACACCGGTCATCTGCCCAGCAAAGCGGATGCGCGGGTCGGCGCGCAGCGCGAAATTGTGGTCTAAGAGCCGCGGCGAATCCAGGAACGTATTGCGGTGCATGACACCATAGCGCACGAATTCGGCGTTTTTCAGCGCCGGAATCATGGAAAAGATGCGCTTTTGTTCGCCCCATTTGAGATGGGTCTGGCAGCCGACCAAATTATAGAGCGTGCCCTGCGCGTTGTCGCGCCGCAGCTGCAAAACCGCATACGGGTCTTTGCCCGTCTTGGGGTCGGGCAGGCCGATGGGCTTCAAGATGCCGAACAAAAGCGTATCGTGACCGCGGCGGGCGTTGACCTCGATCGGCATGCAGCCTTCGAACACCAGCTTATCCTCAAAGCCATGGACCTCGGCCTCCTCGGCCGTGGTCAGCGCCTCCCAAAACGGGTCAAACTCCTCGCGCGAGAGCGGGCAGTTGATGTAATCGGCCGAGCCCTTGTCGTAGCGGGATGCAAAATAGGCGTTGTCCATGTCGATCGACTCAAAGGTGACGATGGGCGCCGCCGCGTCGAAAAAGTGCAGGAACTCCCCGCCCACCTTGCGGTGGATCGCGTCAAACAGCGCGTCCGACGTCAGCGGGCCGGTGGCCACGATGACGCGGCCCTCTGCCGGCAGCTCGGTCACTTCGCCGGACACGACCTCGATGTTCGGATGGTTCCGGATCTTTTCGGTCACCAGCTTTGCGAACGCCTCCCGGTCGACCGCGAGCGCGCCGCCGGCCTCGACCTGGGTCTGGTCGGCGCAGGCAATCACCAGACCGCCCAGCCGGCGCAGCTCCTCCTTGAGCAGGCCGGCGGCGTTGGTCAGTTCGTTCGAGCGCAGCGAGTGGGAGCACACCAGCTCGGCGAAGTCGTCCGCATGGTGGGCAGGTGTTTTCTTTTCCGGCTTCATCTCGTGCAGCACGACTGGGATGCCCCGCTCGGCCAGCTGCCAGGCAGCTTCGCAGCCGGCAAGGCCGGCGCCGATGACGGTCACTTTATTCTGCATCGGTCGCCTCCTCCTCCGTCGCGGCTGGCTTGGCCGCCTTGGTGGTCTTTTTCACCGTGGCTTTCTTGGCCGTGGTCGTCTTTTTTGTGGTTGTCTTTTTGGCGGTTGTCTTCTTGGCCGCGGTCTTGGTCGTCTTTTTGGCCGTGGTTTTCTTGGCTGCGGCCTTTTTCTTGGGTTTTTCCTCCCCCGCTTCGGCGGCAGCCGCTTCCTCAGCGGCCTTGGCCGCCTTGGCGGCTTCCCGCTCGGCTGCCTTGGCTGCGCGCGCTTCGCGGCGCTGGCGGTTCTTTTCGGCCTCCTCGGGCGGCAGGCCCTCCTTGACCAGCTCCTTATAACCGCAGCCCTCGCGCAGGCACACGTCGGTGACTTCCTTGGAGTCGCGGTCGGTGTGGCGGAACAGCGACGAATCGCAGGTCGGGCACTTGGTTTTCAGCGGTTTATCCCAGGTGATGAACGAGCATTCGGGGTATTTGTCGCACGAGTAGTACACATAGCCGCGCGCCGACTTCTTCTTGACCACCTTCATGCCGCACACCGGGCAGGCTGCGCCGGTGTCCTCGGTGATGGCCTTGGTATTCGTGCACTCCGGGAAGCCCGGGCAGGCCAGGAATTTGCCGAACCGGCCGATCTTGATGACCATTTTGCGGCCGCATTTTTCGCAGACGATGTCGGTTTCCTCGTCCTTGATCTTGACACGCTGGCCTTCCATCTCGGTCTCCGCCTTGTCAAGCGCCGACTCAAAGCCATCGTAAAACGAGCGCAGCAGGTCGACATAATTTTCCTTACCGGCTTCGACTTCGTCCAGTTCGTTTTCCATGTTGGCCGTAAATTCATAATCGGCCACTGATTCGAATTTATCGACCAGCAGGCCGGTCACGCCTTCGCCGAGCGGCGTGGGACGCAGGCTGCGGCTCTCCTTGGTGACGTAGTTGCGGCTCTCGATGGTCGAGATGGTCGGCGCATAGGTGGACGGACGGCCGATGCCGCGCTCTTCCATCGCGCGCACGAGCGACGCCTCGGTATAGCGCGCCGGGGGCTGGGTGAAATGCTGGCTGGGCTCAATGGAAAGGGCGGTCAGCCCGTCGCCCTCGGCAAAGGGCGGCAGCGGCTTGCCCGATTCGCCCTGCTTTTCGTCGTCGGTCGATTCCTCGTAGACGGCCGTAAAGCCGGAGAACGCAACCGTATGGCCGGAAGCGCGGAAGACATAGCCTTCGCTCAGGATGTCGGCCGAAATGGTGTCGAGCAGCGCGTCCGCCATCTGGCAGGCCACAAAGCGCAGCCAAATCAGGCGGTAGAGCTTATACTGGTCCGGGCTCAGGCTCTTGCGGATCTGGTCGGGCTCGAGCGTCACATCGGATGGGCGGATGGCTTCGTGCGCGTCCTGCGCGCCGCCCTTGGTCTTATATACGCGCGGCTTGCCCGGATAATAGGCGTCGCCGTAGCGGCTCTTGATAAACTGCGCGGCCGCCGCGGTCGCCTCGTCGGACAGTCGCAGCGAGTCGGTACGCATATAGGTGATCAGACCGGTCAGACCCAGGCCGTCGATCTCAATGCCTTCATACAGCTCCTGCGCCACGCTCATCGTGCGGCGGGGCGTCATGTTGAGCTTGCGGCTGGCCTCCTGCTGCAAGGTCGACGTTGTAAACGGCGCGGGCGCGGATTTTTTCTTCTTGCCCTTCTTGACCGTGCCCACTGTGAACGGCTTGCCGGTGACTGCGTCCACGACCGCCTGCGCGCTCTGCTCGTCGGGCAGGTCGCGGTTGCCGGCCGCGTCGCTGTAATAGCGCGCGCCGAACTTGCCGCCCTCGTTGGTCTGGAGCTGGACGTCGATCTGCCAGTATTCCTCGGGTTTAAAGGCGCGGATCTCGTTTTCGCGGTCAACGACCAGCCGGGTCGCCACACTCTGTACCCGTCCGGCCGACAGGCCGCGCTTGACCTTGCGCCACAGGAAGGGCGACAGCTTGTAGCCGACGATGCGGTCCAGGATGCGGCGCGCCTGCTGGGCGTCGACCAGATCCAAGTCAATGTCGCGCGGGTGCTCAATGCCGTAGCGCACGGCGTTTTTGGTGATCTCGTTGAAGGTGACGCGCTTGTACTGCCCTTCCTTGAGTTTGAGAAGCTCCTTGAGATGCCAGGAGATGGCTTCGCCTTCGCGGTCGGGGTCGGTTGCGAGGTAGACGAAATCGCTTTCCTTGGCCGCCTTGCGCAGCTCGCTGATGATCTTGTCCTTGCCCTCGATGGGTACATATTCGGGGGCGAAGTTGTTGTCAAAATCAATGCTCATCTTCTTTTTGGGCAGGTCGCGCAGGTGTCCCATGGACGCCTTGACCACATAATCGGATCCCAGGTATTTGCCAATGGTCTTGGCCTTGGCCGGGGATTCCACGATTACCAGTTTTGACATATGTTCTGTTCCTCCAATTACTTCTATCCAGCCTGCATCGGCTGCAAACCGGAACCAGGTCCCGGTGTTGTGTTCTGTTTAAAATTTGCGCACGATGGCGCCGTTTTTGCGGCCCAGGATGCCGTCCAGCTCGAGCATGGTCAGCTCGGTCATCACGCGGGCGGCAGGCAGGTCGGTCATTTCCAAAATTTCTTCGGGTGTTTCCGCCCCGTCCAGCACGGCCTTGAGGATCTCGCGCTGGGTGTCGTTTACCGAATCCGGGATTTTGGGCGGGCCAGCCGGTGCAGGCTCTGCGGGCGTCTCGGGCTGCTCGGTGTACTGCTGGATTTTATCCCACAAATCCGGAGCCGGCAGGGGCGCCGGCGGGGTGGAAACCTCCGGTGTACGCCGCGCCACATGGCCGAGTGCCTGGGCGATATCGCCCGGACGCATAACCAATGCAGCTTCGCCGTCGCGGATGAGCTGATTGCAGCCCACCGAATTCGGTGCATGAATGGTGCCGGGAATGGCAAATACTTCGCGACCCTGATCGAGCGCCAGATGGGCAGTGATGAGCGCGCCCGAACGCTTGGGCGCTTCCACGATCAGAACACCGCGGGACAGACCGCTGATGATGCGGTTGCGGATAGGGAACCGGAAGCCGTCGTGCGGGGTACTCGGCGGATTTTCGCTGATGACCGCCCCGGACAGCTGGATATCGCCCATCAAAAAATTATTTTGCGGGGGATAACAGATATTCAGGCCACCGGCCAGCACGGCAATGGTCTTGCCGCCTGCTTCGAGTGCGCCGCGGGCCGCGGCGGCATCGGCGCCCAGCGCCATGCCGGATACGACCGTAAACCCGGCTCGGGCCAAGCCCTTACCGAATTCGTTGGCCGCCAGCAGGCCATAGGGCGACGCTTTACGGGTACCCACCACGCCCACGCCGGGCGCGCCCTCCAAATCGGGCAGCGTGCCTTTGACGTACAGCACGAGCGGCGGGTCGGGGATGCTGCGCAGAATATCCGGATAGGCCGAATCGGCCTGTGTGATGATCTGAATGTGTAACTTTTCGCAGTCGAATGCAATGGCGCGGGCGCGCTCCAAACTTTTGTCGCTCAAAGCGTCGATTTGCTTGCGGGTCAGCCCCGGCAGGGCTTCCCACTCGGCGCGCGTCATCGCATATAGGTGTTCAGGGGTGCCAAAACGGCTGAGCAGCTGGTTTTTGGCCAGCGCGGTCATGCCATCCTTGGCGGCCAGCCACAACCAGTATGCGGCCCGGTTCATTGAAACGCCCCCTTGGTCATCTCCCAGATGAGGATGGCGGCCGCTACGCCGGCGTTGAGCGATTCGGCCCGTCCGGCCATGGGGATGATGATTTTGCGGTCGCTCTGTTCGAGCGCCTGCTGGGTCACGCCCCGGCCCTCATTGCCGACGATCACCGCTGCGGGCGACAGCGGCACCTCGGTGATCGGGACGCTGTCGGTGTCCAGTGCCGCCGCATAGACAGGCAGCCCACGGGCGCGCATGGCCGCCATGGCTTCGCCCAGCGGCATGCGGTATACCGGCTGCCGGAAGGCTGCGCCCATGGTCGCACGTACGACCTTGGGGGCCGTCCAATCGGTGCAGCCCTCGCACAGGATGACTGCATCCAGCCCAAAGGCATCGGCGGTACGCAGGATGGTGCCCAGATTGCCTGGGTCCTGCACACCGTCGAGCAGGACCGCGCCCGAAAGCGTCTGCGGCAGGTCGTCTGCCTGGCGGTGCGGCGGCTCGCAGGCAAAAAGCAGCCCCTGCGGGGTCTCCACATCGGACGCCTGGGCAAACAGCGGGGCACTGGTTTCAAAAATGCGGGCGCCCTGCGCCGCGGCGCGGTCGATATCGGCACGCACAGCGGCCGGGAACGCCTCCTCGGCGCGCAGCAGCACGGTACGAATGCGCACCCCGGAGCTCAGGGCTTCCCCGAGCATCTTGCCGCCTTCGCACACCATTTCCCCGGCGCCCTGGCGATATTTCTTCTCGTGCGCCAGACGCGCCAGATGGCGCAGCGTGGTATTCTGTTTGCTTTCAATGACCGTCGTCACAGGCAGGTTCCCCTCATTTCGAATGTAATATGCGGAAAGCCTGAATGCGTGGGCATCCAGGCTTTATTTTCAGTCGCCAAGCGGCTTCATCGTCGGGAACAGGAGGACGTCACGGATGGATGCCGAATCGGTCAGGAACATGACCAGACGGTCAATGCCCATGCCCATACCGCCTGTGGGCGGCATGCCGTACTCCAAAGCTGTGATGAAATCTTCGTCCATCATGTTCGCCTCATCATCGCCCGCAGCCCGCAGCGCGACCTGACGCTCAAAACGACCGCGCTGATCAATCGGGTCGTTGAGCTCGGAAAATGCGTTGCACAATTCACGGCCATAGACAAAGCACTCAAACCGCTCGGTCAGACGCGGGTCGGACGGCTTACGCTTGGCCAGCGGCGATACTTCAACCGGATAGTCGGTGATGAAGGTCGGCTGCATCAGATTTTCCTCGACGAACTCCTCGTAGCAGAAGGCAAGCAGGTCGCCCCAGCTTTCCTTGCCCTTTTCAGGGGTCAGGCCCTTGGCCTTGACGGCCTCGAGCGCTTCTTCTGCGTTCATGTTCATGAAGTCCAGGCCGACGTATTCCTTGAGCGCGTCGGCCATGGTCATACGCTTCCAGCCCTTGGAGAAGTCGAGTTCGGTGCCCTGATAGGTCACCTTGGTGGTGCCCAGCACCTTTTCGCAGACATGCACCACCATATCTTCGGTGATGTCCATCATGCCGTGGTAATCGGTGTAGGCCTGATACAGTTCGATGGTGGTAAATTCCGGATTGTGGCGGGTGTCCATGCCCTCGTTGCGGAAGATACGGCCGATCTCATAGACCTGCTCCAAACCGCCGACAATCAGGCGCTTTAAGTGCAGCTCGGTCGCAATGCGCATGTACATATCGATGTCGAGCGCATTGTGGTGGGTGATGAACGGACGAGCTGCCGCGCCGCCCGGAATGGTGTTCAGGCAGGGGGTTTCCACTTCCATGAACCCGCGGGAGTCCATGAAGTTGCGGATTTCGCGCACGATCTTAGAGCGCTTTTCAAAGGTGTCGCGCACTTCCGGATTGACGATCAAATCCACATAACGCTGACGATAGCGCATATCGGTATCCTTCAGGCCGTGCCACTTTTCGGGCAGCGGGATGAGGTTCTTGGACAGCAGGGTCATCTCGGAAACCATCACCGAAATCTCGCCCTTCTGGGTGCGGAATACCTTGCCCTCGATGCCGAGCAGGTCGCCGATGTCCATTTTCTTAAACGCCTTATAGGGTTCGTCGCCCAGTTCGTCGCGCTTGACGTACATCTGCAACCGGCCAAAGCGGTCGGCCAGGTCGGCAAACGACGCCTTGCCCATGATGCGCTTACTCATCATACGGCCGGCCAGACGGACGGTTTTGCCCTCCATCTCGTCGAAATGGTCTTTGATATCGGTGGTAAAGTGGGTGCGGTCAAAACGCACCTGCTCAAAGGGGTCCTTGCCTGCCGACTGAAGTTCCGCCAGCTTTTCACGGCGGATGCGCAGCAGTTCATTTAGTTCGGCCTGCGTCGGTTCCGCGGCCTTCTGCTCGTGTGCCATGCTGTTCAACCTTTCTGTATTACTTCTTCATATCTACGATCTTATACTTGACCGTGCCGACCGGGGCTTCTACTTCGACGATCTCGCCCACCTTGCGGCCCAGCATTGCCTTGCCGAACGGCGATTCGTCCGAAATCTTGCCGTCCATCGGGTCAGCTTCCTGCGAACCGACAAAGTGATACTCTTCCCGGTCGCCAAATTCCAGGTCCTCGACCACAAAGTGGCAGCCCGGCGAAACTTCGTCGGCCGCATAGGTGTCGCCGGTTACAACGACTGCGTGTTTGATGATTTCTTCCAGTTCGGCGATGCGGGAGTACAGTTTGCCCTGTTCGTTTTTAGCTTCGTCGTACTCGGCGTTTTCCGACAGGTCACCGAACGAACGCGCTTCTTTCAGCTGCTCGGCAACTTCGTCCGCGCGGGTCGTTTTGAGGTATTCGAGCTCTTCCTTGTAATTGTCCAGACTCTCCTGGGACAGTTTGATTTCCTTAGCCATCTGCAAATCCCTCTCTATAAAAATGAATTTTTAACAATCTTACGATAAATTACCTTATTATATGGAGTCAAAAGCCCAATGTCAAGCGGCCTTTCCCGAACTTTTACAATTTTGCTGCCAAAATCGGAAAAATCAGCCGTTCAAAGCGACTAGTGCCGCCTTGAGCTGCAAGTCATCGTCCTGCGTGGAAAAATACAGGTCAAAGCCCTCGGGCGCGTCGACCGCGACGTCGGGTGTGACCCCAATGCCAATCAGGCTTTTGCCCTGCGGGGTGAAGTATTCCTGGTCAGACAGATGCAGCGCCGAGCCGTCGCTGAGCACATAATTCTGCTGGGAATAGCCCTTGCCGATGGTCTGACCGCCCACGATGATCGCCTTGTCGTATTCCTGAAGTGCAGCCGCAAAGAACTCAGCGGCACTGATCGAATCGGCATTGACGAGAACCGCCATGGGCAGGTTGATCTCCTCGGCGTCCGAGCGGTAAATGGTCTCGTCGCCGCCCTTGGTGCGGAGCGTCATAATATCGCCCTCGGGCAGCAGATAGTCGAGCGCATCGCACACGCTCGTCACCGAGCCGCCCGGATTGTTGCGCACGTCAAACACCAGCTGGGTGGCGCCCTGCTCGATGAGCGCATCGACCGCGTCAATCATCTGGGTTTCCGAACCCTGCCGGAAGTTATAAATGCGCACCATACCGGTCTTGCCGTCCTCCAGCATCCAGCCGGTTGCCATGACCTGTTCGGTGGTCTTGCGCTCCATTTCGACCGTTTCAGTCTGGCCGGTCGCTGTGCGATAGATGGTCACCTGTGCCTTGGTACCCTCGTCCCCAGCAATGGCCTCGACCACAGCGTTATAGCCGTCCTTCTCCATGGTCTTTCCCTCGGCGCCCAAAATGAGGTCGCCCTTTTGCAGGCCGAGCGTTTCGCCGTCCGAGCCAGGGAACACCTCTACGATGCGCAGCTGATTTTCCTCCGCCACATAGGAGGTAAACAGCCCGATGCCAAAAGATTGCCCGGAAAAGCTCAGCTTATACTCGTCGTAGCTCTCCTTGGACATGTAGCTGCTCCACCGGTCGCCAATGCCGGCGACATAGCCGGCCGCCGCCATATCGACCGCGTCCTGCTCGTCGTACTCCCCGACATAATAGGCGTCAATGGTGCGGCGAATTTCGCCGATCTTGCCGTAGATCTCGGCTTCGGCCTGGTAGCCGGGCAGCAGCGAGTCCAGCCGCCGCTCCATGCCGATATACGAAATGGTGAACACTGTAACGGCGGTCAGGGCGCACAGAGCCACTGTCTTACTG
>JAUMSA010000314.1 GCA_031293105.1 Butyricicoccus sp.
TTTTGGAGTCTACATGATAGAGTGCACAATCAGGCTCTTGGTAATTTTCTATTGCGTAGACTTGATTTTGTGCCGGATCAAGTAAGAGATCGTCTAGGTCGGAATTATCGAAAGGCAGGTCTGTCGTACAAAGAACCTCTCCGGTTTCCATGTCAACCGAGAAAAATTTCATATCTTCACCGAGATAATTCAACCTGATCCTATATCCAATACCATTTGCTACTACGGAAACCGGTCCAAAATCAATCGTTCCAACCGGCGAAAGGTCTGTCAAAGAATACCCTTGTGTTCCCCATATTTTTTCGGCTTCATTAACTTTATCTACAAGAAGCGTTACTCCATCTGTCATCACACATCTGTCATCGCTATCACCGATTTTATATGAATGCGCATTCTTGGCCTGCTTATGATACATGGCGACCGTATTGGTTTCGCCATTCCACAGCACATCACAACCTGATAGTTCACTGACTAAGCGCAGCGGCACCAGAGTGCGGTCTGAATGCAAAATTGGTGCGACGTCACTGTTCACCACTTTGCCATTGATGACGGCACTTTTGTTACCGATTTTCATGGCAATCGCTGTCTTATCTTTTGTCGCGGTAATCCCTTGTGTGGCTGCATCCCAGGACACCGTGTAGCCAAGTTCCTCAAAGATCGCGCGGTAAGGCACCATGGTCCGGTCATTCTGAATGATGGGAGCGACATCAAAGGTCAGCTGTTCACCATCTAGCCAGACAGTCGGCGTATTAGCGGCCTGCGCCGTGGACAGACCGGCTACACACATGGCTGTTGCCAGACCTAATAAGATTTTACGCTTCATGATAACCCCTCCTTTAAAGAAACACGTTTACTGGATGCGCATGTCCGGCTTAGCCAGACGCAGGAAAATAGCAGTCGCTTCCGCACGGGTAATCGTGCGATCGGGCGCAAAAGACCCGGCTTCATCTACACCGGCCAGAATACCGGCACGATATAAAGTTCGAATTTCCTCCGCATAAGGTGTACTATCGGATACATCTGGAATGACAACCTTGTTCTGTACGGGCTTCCGTTCTGCTTCGGGCAGTGCGTGCGCAAACAGATATGCCATCTGTGCACGGGTGGCTTCGGCATTGTAATCCTCAAATTCCCCAGGCTGAAAAATCCCGACTGTCACAGCATGATGCACGTATGGTTGGTACCACAGCCCATTGCCGGTAAAAATTCCATTCCCGCCTGCATAGCGATCCTGGAGGGAACACACCAACCGTACCGCTTCCGAAATGCGCAGCGGCGCGTTCGGGGAAAACTGCTGGTTCCCCGTGCCATCGGCAAAGGCATATTCGTATGCCAGGGCGATGGTTCCAGTTTGATTCCGGCCATACCACGCATCTTCGTCAATATCGGTAAAGGTATGCTCGGTATAGCTGCGCTGCTTGACTGCGAGGTTATCCAACGAACCGCCCGGCAGTGTCCCCGGCACCATGGCATCGTCTTGCGCCAGTGTCGGATAGGCAATATACCCGGTATCTGCATCGATACCTAACTCCCCATTGAGGTTATAGCCCCAAGTGTATAGCTGGCCGTCTGCGGTCACGCCTGCGCTCTGTCCCACTCCGAGAGCCGCCTGTACAAAGTTTGCATCTTCCTTCAAAACTTTGGGCGTACCGCTGTCGGTTACCGGTACGGGGCCTTTCTCATCCTACTGGGTGCTGCCCCATTGATAGGCCGCACCGCTTTGCGCAAGAGCCGCGATATAAAACGAGCGTCCGACACAGACCGAGCGCATGGGCTCCACATCCACTACGCCGGGTGTGCATTCGACCCTGTTGTATGGGAAAAGTGGGCCGCGTCCCAGGATGCTGTTTTCATTGGAACCCCATGTGTACAAGTCCCCATCCATCGTGACGGCGGCTGCCGTCGTCCATCCGCGACTGACCGCGCGCACCGGCGGCAAAGAGAGCTTGACCGACGCGGCCGTGCTGCGGCGCTCCCCATAACCATTGCTGCCGCCTTCATCCAGTCCCCAGGTATAAACGCTGCCGTCCGAACACAGCACGGCAAAACCCGTCCCGCCCACACTGACCGCAGCGGCATGGGAAATGCCTTCGATACGATGCGGCGTGAAATAACGGTCGAGGATCGGCTGGTACTCGGCATCATCCCCTTGATAAACCTGTCCCCAAACATAAACCGACCCGTCCGAAGTAACCGCCGCACTGGTGCTGGCATAACGGCCGGTACTGACCGAGATCACATGCTCTAAGACCGGCATTTTGGCCGGGGTGTCCCGATTCTGCCGGTCGCCTAGCCCCAGCTGCCCATCCTCATTGCGCCCCCAGGCATAGACCGAACCGTCCTCCAAAACCGCGAAGACACAATCTCCCTGTTCGGACGCACTGATGTCCACCGCGCGTCCCGGCAGGGAAACGGCCTGGCCCGACCAAGTTTTTACCGTGCCGGACTGGTCAATATACGTAAGCGTCGAAATGGTATGGTGCATCCCAAGTTCTGCGGTATTACCTGCTTTTGCAGCAAACGAGCCGCATCCCAAGCCAACAAGAACACACAAACAAAGAACGGTCTTTTTCATAGTGATTCTCCTTTTTCCCCATGGGAAGACATCACGCAAACTACTATTGTAGTCTTATACTACCACGATAGTACAAAAATGTAAAGAGACTGCGCCGGGCTTTTTATCTTACGTTGAACTTTTCCCTTCGGTATTTGATAAATTTAGTATGTCGAGCAACTCATTTCTCAGGGCATCCGCATGATATATGCCATGTTTCGGCGCACCATAGGATTTCGTCATGTAGTTGATATTGCCCAAAAGTATTGTTTTGGATTCCCCATTCACCGTGAGGCTGATCTCCAATTCCATATCGTTCAGGAAGTGACCACTCGTGCGGAAGATGGTTCGATATTCTTTGTATCGGCTCAGGCATTTTAACACTTCTGCCTCATCATAAGCTGATGGAGTTAAAAATTGTATATCTTCTATATCCACATCATCACTACCAAAATTGGCGTTATAGCAAATATAGTCAACACGGCTGTTTTCCATCGAACCGGTCAAAGAAACCGGAGTGAAAAAAATAAGACCGAAGACGATTATTAGAATGACAAAAAAACGCTTTTTCATAAGGCTCCTTTCGCTGCTTGTCAAGCATACACGACGGGCGTAAAATCAAATGCAGATTTCTGAATGAAACGGATTGGGTTTGCTTGACGGTTTGGCGGCGTACTTTGCATTTATTCCCATATCATATCCCTTCTCAGTTGACAAAATCCGTTTTTACTCTATAC
>JAUMSA010000207.1 GCA_031293105.1 Butyricicoccus sp.
CAGGTGCTGCACAACCGTTCGGTGGAAATGGCCAAGAAGTATAATGTCGATCTGGAGGTCATCTCCAGCTTTACCCGCAATCCGGGTACGAAAGTCAAGGAGGGTTCCAACATGGAGAAAATGAATGTAAGCGGCGTTGCCCGTGACAATAACTGTGCCCGCGTGGCCATCATCAACCTGCCCGACGAGCCGGGCGTCGCATTCCGCGTCTTCTCGCTCTTAAGCAAGCGCAAGATCAACGTGGACATCATTTTGCAGTCGGTCGGCCAGGACCATCACAAGTCGATTACCTTCACCATCCCGGAAAGCTGCGCCGAGGAAGCCGAGCAGGTACTGCGTGACAACCAGGAGAACCTGGGCTTTGAGGACCTGTCGGTCAACACTGCGGTTGCCAAGGTATCCATCGTCGGCGCGGGCATGGCATCCAACGCCGGTGTCGCCGCCAGAATGTTTGAAGCCCTGGCTTCGGCTGGCATCAACATCCGCATGATTTCGACCTCGGAAATCAAGATTTCGGTACTTATCAACGAGGAGGACTCCGACAAGGCGGTCAAGGCCATCCACGCCAAGTTCTTCAACGCCTAAGCGGTTCCTGAAAACGGTATTTTCCGACCAAATATGATTTTTTTGCCGCACTCCATTGTATGGAGTGCGGCCTTTATGTTATAATACATTCTGTATCGGTATTGGAAATGGAAAACGGTATGGAGTTGAACAATGCATGAACGATAGAGAGAGAAAGCCGGGCCGCGCCCGGCGTCCGGCCGGGGAAGCCGACGAGACCACTTTGGTCGAAGGCCGCAACGCGGTCACCGAACTGCTGCGATCGGGGCGGCCGGTCGATAAGCTGTTTGTCGCCGAAGGCGCGCATGGCCGGGTCGGGGAAGTGCTTGCCCTGGCGCGGGCAGCCGGTGTACCGGTCACCCAGTGCGACCGCCGCAAGCTCGACCACATGAGCCAGACTGGCAACCACCAAGGCGTGATCGCCCAGGCGGCGGCGCATGCCTATGCCAGCTTGGACGATTTGTTCCAGGCTGCAGCCGACAAGGGCGAAGCGCCCCTGTTCGTGGTGTGCGACGGCATCGAAGACCCGCACAACTTGGGCGCGATTTTGCGTTCGGCCGAAGCTGCTGGGGCGCATGGGGTCATCATCCCCAAGCGGCGCGCGGTCGGGCTGACCGGCGTGGTCGCGCGCGCGTCCGCGGGCGCGATCGAGCACATCCTGGTACACAAGGCGGTCAATCTGGCCGCGGCGCTCGAAGAACTCAAAGCGCGCGGCGTATGGATTTACGGCGCCGAAGCGGACGGCAATGCCGACCTGTACACGGCCGACTTCGCCGGGCCGACCGCGCTGGTTATTGGCTCGGAGGGCAGCGGATTGAGCCGTCTGACGCGCGAAACCTGTGATTTTCTGGTGAGCATCCCCATGCGGGGAAAGGTCAATTCGCTCAATGCGTCCAATGCAGCAGCCGTGCTGCTGTATGAAGCCGTGCGCCGCCGGACATGTGGAGTGAAAGGAGATAGAACGGAATGAGTGACAAGTTAATGGATACACAGGAGTTGTCCGAAATCCGCAAGCTGATCGGCGATGTACCCGAACAGCCGTCCAAGGAACCGGAAGCTCCTGCGCCCAATCCTGTGCAGCCTCCGAAAAGCAAGGTCAGCCAGGACAGCGGCGAATTTAATTTAAATGATATTCTGGCCGAAGTCAGCGGCGTGGTTGATCAGGCATCGCATGAGGGCCACGGCGCTTCGGCGCCGCGCACACAAGGCAGCGGGCGCATCCCGCAGGGCACGGCCCACATGCCGCGCGTCAATGGCCAGCGCCCGGTCAGCCAGCGCACCGGGGCGATTCCGCGCGTGTCGCAGGGCACGGCCCGCATCCCGCGCACGACCGGCCGGGTCTATCAGGGCACGGGCCGAATTCCGCAGGGAACCGGGCGTATCCCGCAAGGCACCGGACGGGTGCCGCAGGTCAGCGGACGCATTCCACGAGTGCCGGGTGTCGACCCCCGCGCGGTGGAGGAATCGCTGCGCGCGACGGCCGACGAACAGGCGCGCCATCTGGCCGAACTGGCGGCTGAGGAAGACGATGAGCCGCGTCTGAGCCGCCGGGAGCGCAAGCGCCGCGAAAAGGAGCGCCGTGCGGAAAACGAGCGTGCGCTCGATCGGGAAGATGATATCGAAATCCGCAACCCGCGCGAAGCACAGCGGTTCTGCAAGCGCCGCGCCAAGAATCTGGTCCGCCGCAGCGTGTTTGTGCTGATTTTGGGCCTGCTCGCCCTGTATATCACGGTCGCCAGCGGCATGGGTCTGCCGCTGCCCGCCATGCTGCAATATGCCGAGCATGCCTATCTCACCATTATGACCCTGATGATTATGCAGTTTTTGGCCATGTTCGCCGGACTGGACATTGTTGGCAACGGCATCTATAATCTGTTTAAGCTGCGGCCCGACCGCAGTACGCTCGTGGACTTCTCGCTCGTGGCTTCGCTCATCCATGGCATGACAATCATTCTGTTCCAGTGGAGCGGATGGCTGCCGTACTGCGCGGTCAGCATCCTGCTGCTGTTCGCCCAGATGCAGGAGGAAAAGGCGCGTATGTCCGGACGCTACCGGGCCTATAAGGCCGCGACCCTGGGCGACCGTCCGACCGGCGTGTATGCCCATCAGGACAGCCGCGACCATGTCCGCCGGGCGGTCAAGTGCCAAATGCCCGACTTGACCGGCTTCCTGCGCGAAATGGAGCGCAGCGACAAGATTGACACCTTTGAACGCATCTATGCGCCGCTGGCTATCATTGCATCGATTGTCTTTGCGGCGGTCGCCTCCTTTGGCGCCGGCGAACCGACCCGCTTTTGCTGGGCGCTGTCGGCTATTTTGGCGATTTCGGCGCCGTTTGGCATCCTGTGCGCCTTTGGTGCGCCGTACCGCAACGTATCCCGCAAGTTGCTGACCGAAGGCGCGGCCATTGCCAGCGCCCGGCAGGCCGAACGCCTGCGCAAGGTCAAGCAGGCCGTGCTCCGCGATGGTGATTTGTTCCCCACCGGTTCAATTACCATTGACGAAGTGCGCAATTTTGGCAGCTATTCGGCCGAAAAACTGCTGGCCTATGCTTCGGCGGTTACGGCCGGACAGGGGCTGGAGATCGGACGCGTGCTGAGCGAGGCGCTGCGTGAGCAATATGGCCGCCCGGTGCGTGCAACCAATGTGACCAATTACGAATCGGGCGGCCTGTCGGCCGACATCGGTTCGGACAGCGTACTGGTCGGCACGGCGGCTTTCCTAAGCAAACTCGGCATCCGCCTGCACGATAACCAAGGCATCGAAAACGGGGTCTATGTGGTCATCAACAGCCAGATCGCCGGCGAAATCAAGCTGACCTATCACCCGACCGCCCAGACCTATGGCGCAATCCATTCGCTGTGCCGCCTGAAGATTCGCCCGATGATCGCCGCGCAGGACTTCAACATCTCCCCGGCGATGGTCGAAGCTATGTTTGAGGTCAAGCATGGTGTGACCGGCGCGGTTGACCCGGCCCGTATCCCGGAAATGAACGACGCCCGCTATGTGGCCAAGGATCGCGTGTGCGCGCTGCTGTCCAAGGACGGCGCGATGCCGTATGCCATGGTACAGCAGGCAGCCGATAAGCTGGTGGGCGCGATGCGCTCCAATCTGCTCATCGGCACGATTGCCGGTATTTGCGGCATGCTGTTGATGTTCTATCTGACGTTTAAGGGCGCAGCCGAGGCAGTGGAACCCAAAAACGTGATTTTGTATCTGATTTTGTGGTATGTGCCGGTGCTGCTCATCAACCTGACCACCCGCCGCAATTATTAAAAATTTTCCAGACGAATTGGAGGAAATGCTGCAAAAAAATGCGGCATTTCCTTTTTTTTTGCCTGCCTAGGCAGGATATACAAAATAGTATTTGCATTCTTCGGCTATATAGTGTATAATTACGAACATAGAGAGACGTGATTTGGCAATCTGCACAAGACGCTCTCAGATCATACAAGCAGGAGAGTGTATAAATATGGCAACGTACCCGGTGAATAAGTTAAGAAATGTCTGCGTCATGGGCCACGGCGGCGACGGTAAGACCTCCCTGGTTGAGAGTTTGCTGTTTACCTCGGGCGCAACCGAGCGCGTAGGCAAGGTGCCGGACGGCAATACAGTTTGTGACTATGACCCGGAAGAAATCAAGCGCCAGTTCTCGATTTCGACGGCGGTGGCGCCGGTCGTCTGGGGCGATTGTAAGATCAATCTGCTCGACACCCCGGGTTTCTTTGATTTTGAATCCGAAGTGAAGCACGCGCTGCGTGTCGCGGAGTCGGCACTGATCGTGGCCACCGGTAAGTCTGGCCCGGGTGTTGGCACCGAGAAGGCCTGGAAGAAGGCCGCTGAGCGCAACATGCCGCGTATGTTCTATATTTCCAAGATCGACGAGGAAAATTCCGATTACTACACCGCGTTACATAAGCTGCAAAAGCAGTTCGGCGTTTCGGTCTGCCCGATCGTGGTGCCGATCTTTGAAGGCAACCGCGATACGGTTGGCGTTGTCGACTGCGTCATTCGCAAGGCGTACAAGATGGAAGGCACCAAGCGTGTCGAAATCCCGATTCCGGACAACATGGTGGAGCGTATCGACCAGCACCGTGCGGCGCTGTGCGAGAACGTAGCCGAACTGAGCGAAGACCTGATGGAGCGCTACTTCGCGGGCGAAGAATTCTCGGATGAAGAACTGATTGCCGGCATCCGTCAGGGCGTGCGCGATCTGGTGATTGCCCCGGTATTCTGCGGCACGGCAGCGACCGGCATTGGCTCCTATGCACTGCTCAAGGGCATTGCCGACTACATGCCGTCCCCGGACGAAGCCCCGGCCGAAGTTTATGAGGACGAAAAGGGCGAACTGGATGAAATCGTCTGCTCGCCCAACGGCTCGACCTGTGCCTATGTCTTTAAGACCGTGGCCGATCAGTATGGCCGTTTCTCCTATTTCAAAGTATTCTCGGGCACGGTCAAGCGCGATATGACCTTGGTCAACAAGCGCGCCGATGCCAATGAAAAGATGAGCCATATTTACACCGTATGTGGCAAAAAGACCACCGAAGTCGACGAAATCGGCTGCGGCGATATCGGTGCGGTCGCAAAGCTTGTGACCACCAAGACCGACGACACCCTGTCCATGTCGGTGCGTAAGGTCATGCTGGAAGGCGTGCCGATGGCCAAGCCGTGCTATGCCCAGGGCATCGAACCCAAGTCCAAGGGCAACGAAGAAAAAATGTCCACCGGTCTGGCCAAGCTGCGCGATGAAGACCCCAGCTTTGAAGTCAACTTCAATCCGGAAACCAAGCAGATGATTATTGCAGGCGCAGGCGATATCCATCTGGATGTCATCTGCTCCAAGCTCAAGAGCAAATTCGGCGTCGAAGTCACCCTGACCCCGCCGATTGTCCCGTACCGCGAGAAGATTCGCAAAAAGGTATCGGTCGAAGGCAAGCATAAGAAACAGTCGGGCGGCCATGGTCAGTATGGCCACGTCAAGATGGACTTTGAGCCGTATGCCGAGGGCGACTACCTGTTCGAAGAGAAGATCTTCGGCGGTTCAGTTCCGAAGAATTTCCATCCGGCGGTCGATAAGGGCATCCGCGAAGCTATGGAACATGGCGTGCTGGCCGGTTATCCGTTGGTGGGCCTGAAGGCGACCCTGACCGACGGCTCGTACCATGACGTGGACTCCAACGAACTATCGTTTAAGATGGCGGCACGTCTGGCGTACAAGGCAGGCATCCCGCAGGCTTCTCCGGTGCTCCTGGAGCCCATCTGCTCGATGAAGGTCATTGTACCGGACAACTACATGGGCGACGTCATCGGCGACCTGAACAAGCGCCGTGGCCGTATCATGGGCATGAACCCCGTGGAAGGCGGTCAGCAGGAGATTCTGGCCGAAGTGCCGATGGCCGAAACCACCGACTACGCGATTACTCTGCGTTCGATGACCCAGGGCCGCGGCTCGTTTGAGTCCGAGTTTGAGCGCTATGACGAAGCGCCCCCGATGGTGCAGGAGAAGGTCATTGCCGAAAACAAGGCTCGCATGGAAGCACTGAGCAAGGACTAATTACGATCAATACAGAAAGGACGGCTTTTGCCGTCCTTTCTTTTTGGCATAGCGCAAAATTTCGGTTCTAAACCGGCTGGCCCGTCCATATTATGCTAGTAAGAGGCCGATATGGGAGGGACCAAATATGATCGTTTATGCGACAAAGCTAACCGTAAAAAAGGCAGCTGTGGGCCTGTTGGCGCTGGCGGCGGTGATCTGGGGCGTGTCTACACTGCGCCCGGATGCCGCAGACATCGCCAGCGCATCGGGCGAGGCGAGCTTATCGCAAAAGTTGAGCAGCAATGAAGAACGGGTGGAGTTCTTGCAGTCGTATGGCTGGGAAGTGGATGAAACCCCGGTGAGCGAAACCGAGGTGCGCATCCCGGATGAGTTTGACGAGACCTATGAAGAATATAACAACTTGCAAAAGACCCAAGGGCTGGATTTGGAAAAGTACAAGGGGCGCAATGCAACCCTGTATGTTTATTCGGTTCGCAACGACCCAAGCGGGGAAGAAGGGGTAACCGCCAATCTGGTACTGTATCGCAAGCGGCTGATTGCCGCTGATATTTGTTCGTCCCAGAAGGACGGTTTCCTGCGCACCGTGACCGAACGGCCGGACGAAAACGCACAGGAGTAATGTTGGATTTCGGAAAAGGCAATTTTTTCGGAGTGCGAATCCGAAAAGTTGCCTTTTTTTACTGAAACCAGGAGATACAGAAAAAGTGACGAAACCAGCAAAGTTTATTTGCAAATTTTTCGTTTTTTTTGCCAGACCTATTGTGCAATTTGCGAAAAAGTGGTACTCTATATTTATCTAGTGTAGACGGGGGGATGCAGATGGCAAAGGAGCGTTTGGACAAAGCGCTGTCTTCGCTGGGCTGCGGCAGCCGCAAGGAGGTCGGCGCCATGATTCGCGCCGGCCGGGTGAGCGTAAACGGACAAACCGTCCGCGACCCGGCTCATCGGGTGACGCCTGCCGAGGACTCCCTCGCCTTGGGCGGTCAACCTTTGCGGTGGCGCATTGGCCGCTATTACATGCTCAACAAACCACCGGACTTGGTTTCCGCGCGGGTGGACAACCTGCATCCGACCGTGTTGTCGGTGTTCCCGGAAAGCGAACAGCGCGGGCTGTTCCCGGTCGGCCGGTTGGATAAGAACACCGAAGGCCTGCTGCTGCTGACCGACGATGGCGGCTTCTGCCATGCGCTCATGGCGCCGCGCCGCCATGTCGAAAAAGTCTATGTCGCCCTGGTGTCCGGCCGGATGGACCTGAGCGCTCCCAAGCAGTTTGCAGCCGGAATGACCCTGGCCGATGGCACGGTTTGCCGTCCGGCTCGCCTAGTAGTTCTGGGTGAGGAAAACGGCCTGACCAAGATCGAGGTTACGCTACAAGAGGGCAAGCATCATCAGGTCAAGCGGATGGTAGCCGCCGTCGGCGGCCATGTGGAGCATCTCAAGCGAATTGCGGTTGGCCCGCTGCGGCTGGATGAGCGATTGCAGCCCGGCCAGTACCGGGAATTGACCGAGGAGGAGGTCTGTGCCCTGCGCGATGCCGCGCGTGGCAAGGATAATTCTGGTTGATTTGAAAGAGCTTGTGAGATTGATAAAAAACTCACAAAAATAATGAAAATTTTTGTATGATTCGGCTAGATTCTGTGGTATAATTCTATAAATGAAACAGAATCTGCTGTACATCTTGTACAAGAT
>JAUMSA010000335.1 GCA_031293105.1 Butyricicoccus sp.
GATAAAATAGAAGAAAAAGCGAAAGGACTGTTCCTCTGTATGCTCAACCAGACCGTGCTCGCGCTGGGCAAGAAACGCTCGACCATCCGCGAGATCTTTGAATATGGCAACCGCCGCGCCGCCGAAGTCGGCCGGGAAAATATTTTTGATTTTTCGCTTGGCAACCCCAACGTGCCCGCACCTGACGCGGTCCGGCAGGCGATTTTGGACATCGCCGGACAGGACCCGGTCGCTGTGCATGGTTATACCTCGGCGCAGGGCGCACCGGCCTGCCGCAAGGCCATTGCCGACAACTTAAACGACCGCTTTGGCACTCACTACACGGCCGACCAGCTTTATCTGACCTTAGGTGCGGCCGCATCCATCTCGATCTGCTTCAAGGCGCTGACCGAAACGCCCGAGGATGAATTCATCGTCTTTGCGCCCTTTTTCCCCGAATACACCGTATTCATCGAGCAGGGCGCCGGGGCCAAGTGTGTGGTCGTGCCGCCGCAGCCCAAGGACTTTCAGATCGACTTTGCCGCCCTGGAAGAGCGTCTGAACGCACACACCAAGGCCGTGGTGATCAATTCCCCGAACAACCCCAGCGGCGTGGTTTATTCGGATGAGACCATCGCCCGCCTGGCCGACCTGCTCACCCGCAAATCGGCCGAATATGGCCACCCGATCTATCTGATCTCGGACGAGCCGTATCGTGAGATTGTATATGATGGTCGCCCGGCGCCCTTCATCGCCCGCGCGTATCCGCATACGCTGGTGTGCTATTCTTACTCCAAGTCGCTGTCGCTGCCCGGCGAGCGCATCGGTTATGTGCTCGTGCCCGACGTGCCCGGTTTTGACGATCTGTATGCCGCCATTTGCGGCGCCGGACGGGTGCTCGGCTATGTGTGCGCGCCTAGCCTGTTCCAGCAGGTAGCTGCTCGCTGCGCAGGGGAAACCGCCGATCTGTCGGTCTATGCCGAAAACCGTAAGCTGCTGTTTGAGGGCCTGACCGCCATGGGCTACTCGTGTGTCAAGCCGGACGGGGCATTCTATCTGTTCCCGCGCACGCTCGAGCCGGACGACCACGCGTTCTGCGAACGCGCCAAGAAATACGATCTGCTTCTTGTGCCGGGCACCGATTTCGGTGCACCTGGGCACATGCGCATTTCCTACTGCGTGCAGACTGAAACCGTCCGCCGTGCGCTGCCGCTGTTTGAAAAGCTGGCCGCCGAATACAAGTAAAGACCGAAAATGCCCGCCGTCTGGCGGGCGTTTTTTTTGTAACCAAAATGAGATTGACAAAATTGGGTTACAGATGTAAACTCAAGATACAGACTACAAGTGTAACCTGAAAGGAGGGGAGCGCGATGCAGGAACCCTGTGGGAAGATTACCGAATCCGAGCTGGAAGTCATGCGTCTGCTGTGGCAGGCCGGGCGGCCGCTGCCGCTGAGCGATATCCGCGCCCGGCTGGAGCCTGCGACCGGATGGGAAAGCTCGACCATCAAAACGCTGCTGCGTCGGTTGTGCGAAAAAGGCGCGGTGGAGGCGCGCAAGGAGAAGGTGTTTTATTATACGCCGCGGGTCAGTGAGCAGGAGTACGAACGCTACACGGCTGAAAGTCTGGTCGACCGTGTCTTTGGCGGGAGCGCCAAAAACCTGATGGCGTCGCTTGCGCGCGGCGGCAAGTTGACCGAGCGCGATGTGGCCGAGCTGCTGGTAATGCTGGAACGGGGGGAGTTCGATGACTGATTGGGCAAAGGTGCTGCTGACGCTCAGTTTGTCGGGCGGCATGCTCACCCTGCTGTTGCTGGCGTTGCGGCCGCTGCTGCGCCGGACCCCGACGCTTCGGTATTATTTGTGTCTGGTCGTGCTGTTGCGGCTCATTCTCCCGTTTTCCCTCGAGGGAAGCCTGATGCAACGACTGTTTGACCGGGAACCCGAAACCGTGCAGACGGTGGCTGTGCCGCTTGACCGCCATCCAGTCATGGATATGCCCGAAGCTGATATCCCGACAACAGCCCCGGTGCAGACCACGCAGACGCAAGTGGACATCGCCACCGTGACCACGTCGGAGTCGCAAACGCCCGTCGCCGAACCGGCGGTACCGTTTGCGTGGGTGCGGGAGCATGGGTTGCTGATTTTGGGCGGTATCTGGGCGGCGGGCGCGCTCGGCGTACTGTTGTCCGCCTGGGTGGGGCTGGGCATCTTCGTCCGGCGCATGAAGCGCACCGCCCGTCCAGCACGGGAAACCGAGCAGGCCCGTCTGGCCGCCTTGTGCGGCAAGCGGCGGATGCCACGGCTGCAGCGCAGCATCGCGGTGACCGCACCGGTCACGATTGGGCTATTTCGGCCCTGCATCGTGCTGCCCGAGCGGGAATATGACTCTACCGAACTGGATTTTATCCTCGCGCACGAGTATACGCACATTCGGCGCCGGGATATTGCCTACAAATGGCTGGCACTGCTGGTGGGAGCAGTGCATTGGTTTAATCCGCTGGTTTGGCTGCTGCGGCGCGAGATCGACCGCGCCTGCGAGCTGTCCTGCGATACAGCGGTCGCCCGGCGGATGGATACCGAACAACGTACCGCATATTGCCGCACGCTGCTGCGCGCGGCGGTTCCGCAGGCGTTTTCGCTGCCCCGCGTGGGGCTGGGCGGCGGAAAACAGGATATGAAAGAAAGGATGGCGAACATCATGACACAGGGAAAGGCATCCAAATGGAAACGTGCGATGAGCGGCTTGTGCGCGATGGCGGTGTGCACGGCAGCGATTGTGCTAGGCGCATCGAGCCTACCCAAGCAGGCAGAAGCGGGACAGCAGACATTGGAAAACGTGATCTCGCTCGACATGCCGCAGGCCGATCAGACTGCTGTTCGTGAAATTCTCAAGGACTGGGTCGCGGCTTACCGCAACGATACCCCGGAAACCCAACTGGACCGAATGACCGACCTCGTCCGCCAGGGCAATCCCGAAGGCGGAGCGCTGACGGGCGCGCTCCTGGGACAGGACTACACGCTCGAACGCTGCTACATCGCGGGCAACGGTACGGTCGAAGGCGGCGTGGAAGTGGTGCTGCATTATCAGCTCAGCGACCCGGAACCCAGCCTGTTTTATGCGACCGAACATTTGGCATTGACCAAGGAGGCGGGCGAGTGGAAGGTCAGCTTAGATACTTGTTTACCCTACACGTCGGTAACTGGTTCGGAGGATCTGCAATCGGCACTTGCGGGCTTTGGCGAAGATGAAACGGACGGCACCATCACAGTGCCCCAGATGAACAAAACCCAGATGGACGCGGTGCGCAAGCAGGCCGACGCGGGCGATACCTGCTATACCGACCGGCTGACGGCGGGCGCGACTTTCCTGCACTTGATCGGCGGCGAAGCGGCCGAATTCGGCGGTAAGGTCTATTATATCTGGCCAGCCGGCGGCATGGTGCGGCTGGACATGGCACAGACAGCCGGAATCTGGATAGTGGAGCGTGTAGCCATCAACCCGCTGCCGTTCAGCCCGCAGGATGCACAGGCGCTGGTCGCCGAAGGCGCACCCTGGGAAGCCGAGATCACGTACGAAGGCCTATGCCCGGACGCGGACGAAATTTGGTATCTGTTCTCGGTGAATGACGGCGAGCAGCGGTATGAGGTTTGCGCAGACAATGGCATGCTGCGCAGCTATCAAGAGGAACGGTGGGTCTATCCAGTGACCAAAGAACGGAAAATAAAACATCAGCACGCCGACCAGCCGGTTGTGGGCACATACGCCTGGGAAGGGCTGTACTATGTCAGCCGGTATGAGGCAGCCCCCATTCCGGTTATGATCGTGCGCGACGAGAGCGACCCGACCCGGCTGTGGTACCAATACGGCGAAGAAGGAACCTTGTATCCGGCGCAGATTTCGGGCAATATGGCGTATGACGAGCAAAATGACATAACGCTGATGTATTATCAGCATACGCCAGCCATCTGGATTCAGAAAAACTCCGGGAAAAAGGATGCAACGTTTGCCTATCCGGCCTGGACCGAATATTACACGAAGACCGACGACATGTGGAGTCCGCAGATGCAGGATGCCAAGGATTTGCTGAAAGCTAAATTGCAGTCGCAGCACCAAGACGACGACACCTTCCGTCTGTCGGACGGCGATACCATCGACATCGACGGGATTTCGTACTACCGCTTCCAAGAAACCTCGAACCGGGCCAATAACACCTATGCATACAGCCGCGTAAGCGGTGTGTTCTTCCGGCTTGCGGACGGCGTGCTGCTGTACAATGCGGACGGCGCCGGTTACCGGCCTACTTGATTGCACAAAACTCCTGCGCGGAAACAGCTGCGCAGGGGTTTTTCTTTTGTACAAATTGGGGAAACTGAGCGGGGAAAAGCGAAGGCTCTTTACAGCGCGGGACAATTTGGATATAATAGAAGGGAACTGCAATATCACGGAAAAGGAGCATTTTCATGCTGGAATTTGAAGAATATAAGGTGAAACTGAACAATATGAAGCCAGCACTTGACGAGCTGCGCGGCAATCTGAACCTCGATCAGGCGGCGCGCGAAGTCGATGAGCTGGAGATGAAATCCTCCCAGCCGGGTTTCTGGGACAAGCCGGAAGAAAGCCAGAAGGTCGTATCCCGCATGGGTGCGCTCAAAGGCAAGATCGAAAGCTTTAACAACTTGTACAGCCAGTGGGAAGACCTGCTGACCCTGTGCGAAATGGCGATTGAAGAAAACGACGAATCCATGCTTGAAGAGCTGGAAACCGGCTATGCGCACGTCGAAGAGGAAATGGAAAAGCAGAAGATGAGCACCCTGCTGACCGGCGAATACGACCGCAACAACGCGCTGGTTTCCTTCCATGCAGGTGCAGGCGGCACCGAGGCGCAGGACTGGTGCTCGATGCTGTACCGTATGTACACCCGCTGGGCTGAGCGTCATGGCTTCACCTACAAAATCATGGACTATCAGGATGGCGAAGAAGCCGGCCTGAAGTCGGCTGATATTGTCATCGAAGGCGAAAACGCGTATGGCTTCCTCAAGGGCGAATCGGGCGTCCATCGCTTGGTGCGCATCTCGCCGTTTGACGCATCCGGCCGCCGCCATACCTCGTTCTCGGCCGTGGAAGTCATCCCGGATATCCCGGATGACTCCAACGATGTGGAAATCCGTCCCGAGGATTACGAAATGCAGGTCTTCCGTTCTTCGGGTGCCGGCGGTCAGCACATCAACAAGACTTCGTCCGCGGTGCGTTTGATTCACAAGGCGACCGGTATCGTGGTTTCCTGCCAGACCGAACGCAGCCAGTTCCAGAACAAGGACAACTGTTTGCGCATGCTGCGCGCTAAGCTGGTGGAAATCAAGGAACGAGAACATCTGGACAAGATTTCGGATATCAAGGGCGTGCAGAAGAAGATTGAATGGGGTAGCCAGATTCGCTCCTATGTCTTTATGCCGTACACCCTGGCCAAGGATACCCGCACGGCCTACGAAAATACCAACATCAACGCGGTTATGGACGGCGATATCGATGGCTTTATCAATGCCTATCTGACCGCGCTGGCAACCGGCGAGTGGGCAAGTAAAACCTGATTTAGGCAGTAAAAAAGCTGTGAAGCAAGGCTTCACAGCTTTTTTTATTACTTCAGATAGGGTGCGCAGCACTCGGCCCCCATTTTGATGACTTCTTCGGCATCCATATCCCAGTATTCCGGGCGGAACAGCTCCAGGCACGCCGGGCCGTCATAGCCCACATCCATGACTGCTTTGCTGATTTCGGCGACCGGGATGCAGCCCTTGCCGGGCATGATGCGATGGCAATGGTCGAGTACGCCGAAAGGAAGATCTTCACAGTCGTTAATGTGGTAGACGAACAGCTTTTCCTTGGGCACCTTGCGGATAAAATCCACATCCGCGCATTTATCGTGCATATAGAAGTTGATGCAGTCGACCGTAAGCCCCACACTATCGCGGTTCACGGCCTGCACGATTTCCAGACCCTGCCGCAGCGAGTTGCAGCACCAGCGGCGGTCGTCGATGGGTGACAATGAGCAGCAGACGACGTAGTCCTCAGCAATAGCGGCCAGAGCATTGAGAGCATCAACCGAGTCGTCAAAGACTTCCTTTTCGGTTTTGGTGCTGTATTCACTGGTCATGGTCGGTACAACGATCATGTATTTGTTGCCGATGGCCTGCGCCACCTCGCAGCCGAAGGTGAATAGGTCAACGAGTTCCTTCCACTGTTCCGGGGTGCGGAAGTTGATGTCCTCAATCGAGTTAAACGCAAAGGGCTTTAAGTGGCTCTTTGCAAAAAACGCCTTGAGGTCGTCGATGGTATGGGTCTTAAAGTATTCCTTGAGCATGTCAAGCCGTAGCTCGATGTAGTCATAGCCATACTTTTCGCACAGTTCCAAGTCTTTTTCAACCGAGGAATTTTCCTTACAAGTTGCTTCATTAAATCCGAGTTTTAACATCTGTCAGCACCTCCTGAAAAATTGGAAAGCGGCTGGACGGCCCTGTTGCCGCCCAGCCGTTCCCTTTGAGATTTGGAGAAGAAGAGATCTTGAATTAATAGGTGAGCTGGATCGGACGGTTCTCGCGGAACGATTGGGTCGCGGTCAGAGCCAGCTTAATACCCATCATGCCGTCATATGCGGTAACCGGCGACGGTTTGCCAGCCAGCACATTCTCAACAAAGGCCGCCATTTCCAGTTCATAGGCATCCTTGAAACGGCCCAGGCACCAGTTGGCCATATCAAAGGTGATTTCCTGGCCGCCGACGGTCTTAAACGGCGTGAGCTGTTCCTGGCCGACAAAAACGCTCTTGGTCAGGCCGATGACTTCGGTACGGGTATCGTAAACGTCGTTGGCGTTGCGGCTGATTTCGATCATGCCCAGTCCACCGTTCTGGAACTTGAGCAGCATCTGGCCGTCGTCGACGTCGTTGAGTTCTTTCAGGAATTCATGCTTGAGCACAGCACCCTGGGCATAGATCTCGGTGATTTCGCAGCCCATCAGCCAGCGGGCAACGTCCAGGTCATGGATGCCCATGTCCACAAACAGACCACCCGACTGCGGAACGTAGGCCGGAGGGGGACCGTTGGGGTCACGCTGACAGTCGTGAATGTAAATCGGCTTGCCGCAGGCGCCCGATTCAATCAGCTTCTTGGCAGCCACATGGCCGGGGTCGAAACGGCGCATAAAGCCAACCTGTAAGTAGAGGCCAGCCTTTTCGACGGCATCCATGATCTTTTCGGCTTCTTCCACCGTGAAGGTGATCGGCTTTTCTACAAAGATCGGCTTGCCGGCTGCGATGACATCCATCAGGACGTCGTAATGGGTCTGGGTAGGCGTTGCAACCACAACAGCTTCGACGGCCGGGTCTTTCAGCATTTCCTTATAATCGGCGTAGCCGGTTGCGCCAAAATCCTCGACTGCGCGGTCCAGCGCGGCCGGTACCGGATCGGATACAGCGACCAACCGTGCACCCATGGTACGGGTAACGTTCATCGTATGCTGGTAGCCCAGACGGCCCAGGCCGATCACACCGATGCCCAGAGTCTTTTTCATAAAAACGACCTCCATAACTTTTGATGATTACCCGGAAGGCCGGCGCCGCCGGCGCCTCTCGGAGTGGTTTTGCTTGTTGAGATAATCGTAACACATAATATTAAAAAGTCAATAATATTAATATTACAAATATGAAAAAAGAAAATTGTGCAAACCGGCAAAAAAGCGAAAGACGAATAGAACCTGTAAAAAGCCGCGAAAATATAAGAACATGCAATAT
>JAUMSA010000101.1 GCA_031293105.1 Butyricicoccus sp.
GAAGCAGACCTATCCCTCGGTGGTGTTGGCAACCGTATACAACAATTTGAATGCCTTGCACCAGCAGGGGAAAATCCGAAAAATCAGCGTCGAAGGATATCCCGACCGGTATGACAAGGTCATTCGGCACGATCATTTGGTTTGCAGCCGTTGCGGCACACTATCCGATCTGTTTTTGCCGGATATCACCGCAAAGCTGGAGGAGCAAATTGGCTTTGGTATCGATGGGTATGACCTCAAAATCCAATATGTCTGCCCACAGTGCCGCGCCAAGCAGCAAGAGAGGCCCCACGAGCCTGACAACTCGTAAATATATTTCAAAGGAGGACAACAGTATGAGAAGCATTACCAAATTGGACCTACAGTACGCTCACAGATTCTATGGTTTTAAGGGCGAAGCCCAATATCTTCATGGCCACACCGGCGTTTTGACCATTGAGGTGGAAGACACGATTGAACCCGGCGTAAACATGGTGTTCCCCTGTAACGAAATTCAGAAAACCGCTTGGGAGGTTTTGAAAAACTTCGACCATGCGCTGATTTTGCGGGAGGATGACCCGCTGCTGCCCGCAGTTCTGCAAGTGTATGAAGCGCAGGGTATTCGCAACGGTGCGCCGCAGAACCAGATGAAGGGCCCGGCTTTCCAGACCGAATTGGCCACCGCTTATCCCGAATGCCGTCTGGTGGTTACCAAGGAGACCCTGACGGTAGAGGGTATGATTAAGATTGTGTATGATCTGCTCAAGGACAAGCTGAACATTGCAAAAATCACCTTTACCAGCGGTGTTAACGCCGCTTCGGCCGAGTTTACGACCAAAAATCAGATTGACCGCTGCCCGCTCTGTGGCATTGCACTCAACGAGCAGGGCGTTTGCCCCAAGTGCGGTTACAAGAAAAAGTAAATCCATGTATCTCCTTTTCCAAAGACAAAGGGACCAGCCGGTTTATACGGCTGGTCCCTTTGTCTTTCTGATAAATGGCAAGGGGAGGACAGAGATTCTGCCCTCCCGGTCTATCTGTATCGTTTTGTGGGGAAAATCCCCGATTCCTGGATATGATCTTACAAGAAAGGAAGTGATAGATCGCTTGTTTTAGAGGAATTAGATTGTCGATGACATCCAGGACAAAACGTTACAAGCTATGTTCAGAGCGTGATTTGGCATTGCGCTGGCTGGCGGGGGGAATCCCCAGGCTGCTGCGGTATTTGGCTACCGTGCGGCGGGCAATCGGCATCCCTTCGGCTGCCAACCGGTCGGCCAGATGCTGGTCACTATATGCGGCACCGGCGGGTTCAGAAGCAATCAGCTGCTCCAGACGCTGCAAGATGCGATCAAAACTGCCCGGTTCTGCATCCGAACCGGTGCTGCGTACAAACAGCGATTTAAGGGGAAAGACACCCCATTTACATTCAAAGAATTTGCCGCTAACCGCGCGGCTGACGGTTGATTCATGCAGGGAAAGCGCCTGTGCGATTTCCCGGTTGCCCAGGGCAACACGGTGGCCGGGACCATGGTGGAAGAAATCCGCCTGTACGACCAAAATGGATTCAACCACCCGTTGTAGGGTGGATTTGCGGTAGGAAAGGAATTTGACAATTTCCTGTGCTTGGCCATATTGCTTTTGGATATATTCGCTGTCGGCTGGGTTCAGGACTTTGTTTTTCACCAGTTCATGATAGGTAGGGTCGATCTGGATTTTGGGCAGAAAATAGTCGTTCAGAATGCAGCGGAGTGTGTCGCCATCCTCCAAAACATAAAAGTCTGGCAGGATGTATTGGGTCATCACATCGCCGCCCAACCCGTTGAGGGGTTTGGGGTTGAGCGAGCGGATGCGCTCACAGGCATGCAGGACCTGGGCTTTGGTGACATGCAGCGCCTTGGCAATGGCGCCGTATTGCTGCCGGGCCATGCTTTCCAAAAAATGCTCCACAATTTGCAGAGCAATGGCGTCCGGCTGCACCGAGCGGGCCAGCTGCAACCGCAGGCATTCTTTCAGATCAGCGGCCCCAATACCCGCTGGCTCCATCCCTTGCAGCAGGCAGATACACAAGCGGACTTCCGGCTCTGAAACGCCGAATGTATGGGCGATGGCATGCGATGGCTCGGTGAGAAAACCGTTGGCATCCAGCGACTGGATGAGGTAATTGAGGATACGGTGCTGCAAAGGCGGCAGTTTAAGAGCTGCGCTTTGCAAAAATAGGTCGTTTAGGGCGGATATACCGTCTGACCGGTCCTCCATGAGCTGCTCTTTGGAGGAGGAAGATTCCGCGTTCCGCGCTCCGCTGCTGCGTTCAAAGGGACTGGGTCGGTAATCGATATCGGGGTATTCCAGTTCGACCACCGGGTTGCTGGTCATCAGCTCGCCGAGGTAGTTGCGAAGCTGTAAGTTGTTCAGCTGCAACAGGTGCATGGATGTCTGCATGGCAAGGGTCAAACCCTGCTTTTGGCTCAGTTCCAATTTCATATCAAACACCTCTGCAGCAAGCATAAGAATTTTTTATAGATAAAATAATCGTATCACAAATCAGTCAAAAGTGACAGGAAATGCATGGAAAATAAGGTGTATTGGCAAGTGCCGAAAATTGCGCTATAATAGGGATAATCAGTCGCTTTTACGAGAATTACCTGCAATAAAGAGAGGAAAGGGAGCGGACGGCATGCGCTATGAAGAGATTCTGGAAACCTTGTCCGAGTGCGGTCTGGGTGCGGTGGTGATTGCCGGAGACAGCACCATGGTGGCGGTCAATGCAGCCGGGGATGAACTGCTGCATGGGCAGGGAAAGCTGCCCGGAACCAAGCTGCAAGACCTGGCTGCACCGCTCTGTGAAGAATCAGGCGAAGTCCGCTATGCAAGCGTTGCGTTTGGCGAATATCTGCTGCGATGTCCGGCCCCGACCGCGGACGATTTGCCGGAGGGCTGCCGTCTGATCGTGTTCCGTTCGGCTGGAAAAGATGCCTGTCACGATATGCTCATGAATGTCATCAACCAGATCAGTGAATCGGTGATCTTGTGTGATGCGGACAGCCGTATATGGCTGCTCAACGACGCGGCGGTCAAGATGGATTCCATCGTCACCGAGGATGTTTTGGGCAGCGGCATTGCCAAGGTGTATGTCACCCGGGATGGGTCGGAGCTGCTGGTGCCAAAGGCCATTCGGGACCGGCAGATCAAACGCAACGTGCGGCAGTATTACACCACCCGCTATGGCAAAGATGTGGATATTGTCGCCAGCAGTTATCCGGTCGTGCAGAACGGCCAGGTGCTCGGCGGATTTAGTATTATGGAGGACTGGAGCACGGTCGACAGCTTGCACAAGCAGATCATCGATTTACAGGAAAAGCTGACCGACCGCCGGGCAGGGACGCGCGGCAAAAGCGCGCTGTCGGCCAAATATCACTTTACGGATATCATTTCCATCAGCCCGGCCATGAGCCACGTGGTGGCCCAGTGCCGGCAGGTGGCCAAGACCGGGTCGTCGGTGATGATTTATGGCGAGACCGGAACCGGCAAGGAATTGTTTGCCCAGAGCATCCACAACGCGAGCCGGCGGGTCGATGGGCCGTTTTTGGCCATCAACTGCGCGGCCATTCCGGAAAATTTGCTGGAAAGCCTGCTGTTCGGCACCGAAAAAGGGGCCTATACCGGCGCGGAGCGACGTCCCGGCCTGTTTGAGCAGGCCAATGGTGGCACGTTGCTGCTCGATGAGATCAATTCCATGAACATCAGTTTGCAGTCCAAGCTGCTGCGCGTTTTGCAGGATGGAGTCATCCGCCGGGTGGGCGGAACCTCGGAAATTCAGGTGGATGTGCGGGTACTGTCCAACATCAATATCCCACCCGATCAGGCCATTGCCGAAGGCAAATTGCGGCAAGATCTGTTTTACCGGCTGGGGGTCGTGAATATCAATGTGCCGCCCCTACGCGAGCGGCGGGAGGATATCCCAGTGCTGGCCAAACATTTTATCATGCAGTGCAACGAAAAACTGGTGCGCAATGTGGCGGGCATTGACGAAAAGACTCTGCACATCTTCCAGGGCTATGCCTGGCCGGGTAATGTGCGCGAATTGCAGCATGCCATCGAGCATGCCATGAACATCCTGCCCGACGATGCCTGCACGATCACACCCGACTATCTGCCGCGGCATATCGGCGCGGCGCCTGCCGCATCGGTTGCGCCGCCGCAGCCGGTGGCCGGTTCTTCGCTGCCTCATACCATCAAAGGCATCGAGCGTAGCGCGATCTGTCAGGCGCTGCGGGAACATCACGGCAACATCTCAGAAACCGCCCGCGCGCTGCAAATCAGCCGACAAAACTTACAATACCGTATCAAGCGGTATCAGATCGATCTAACCACCCTGCTGCGAGGGGAATAAAGATACCCGGCAAGGCAGCCTCCCAACTTGGGAGGCTGTTTTTTTCTGCCAGGACATGGAGAGGATAGGGTGCTTCCGGCAGAAAGCAGCCTGCCGGAAGCAAAGGGATTATAGAAATGGATGGAGAAAGGTAGAGGCAATTTTTAATCGGTAATGCCGGCGATATCCTTGGCCAGTTGCTTTTTACCTTGGATATTGCCCTGGCGTGCAATCATGATGCGTTGCGCCTGCGGCGAGCCGGCGCCGTGCATGGATTCGGTGCGGTAGCCAACCGCGGCTGCGCCCAGGCACATGTTCTCAAGGAAACGCATCACACGCTGCCGGGCCTCGGTCGAGACACCCTCGCGGGCGGCGAAGAACTTGTTGCAGATGTCGCCAATGGTCTCACCGTTGCGACCGACCACGGTATCCGAACAAAAGTCCTTCTGCGACGGCATGGTGACCATCAGGCCGCCGGCGATGTCCTCAGCCAGGCGGACGATCTCGTACGGGAACCGGGTGACGTTCTGCTTGCAGACATTGGCCAGCAGCAGATCGATGAGGTAGTTGCCCGCCTTGGTCGCATGCCCTTGGCACGAGCAGGCCAGGCCGCAGCTGAACAGCGTTTCGTTTAAATGAGTCATCTCGATCAGCTTATCCTTGACTGCCGATGCCCGCTCGACGCCGTTGTATTCGGCAGCCAGCGCGGCCGCGCCGATGACAACGTCGCCCACGCCGACCTTGCAGCCGCCGTAGCTCTGGCGGGGATACCCGGCAGAGCGCTCGACCAGCATAGCGGCAAAGTCATATTCGCCCTTGAAAAAGATGTATTGGTTGGGGATGAACCCATGGTCGAGAACAAC
>JAUMSA010000102.1 GCA_031293105.1 Butyricicoccus sp.
CTTCTGCTCCAGCTTCTTGCCGGTCAGAACCGCCTTCTCTGCGTTGATGATGATGACGAAATCGCCGCCGTCCACGTGCGGGGTGAAATCAGTCTTATGCTTGCCGCGCAGGAGCATCGCAGCGGTCGCAGCGGTGCGGCCGAGCGGCTTACCAGCAGCGTCGAGTACATACCACTTGCGCTCGGTGGTTCCTGCCTTTGCCATAAAAGTAGACATAGTGCTTTCCTCCATTGTATTTTAAATCTAATCGATTCCAAACTGAAAACGGCCCGAATCGAGCCTTACTTATTAAACCACACCGAATTTCGAATGTCAATCGCTTTTTTGAATATTTTTATTTATCTTCGGACATACTCTCGAATTCTCTCTTATACTCTTTTATACTCTTGTTTTCTCACTTTCAATTTTAAAATTTTGATTTGCGGTTTTCCCGGTTTTCTGCTATATCTATATAAAAATAATATTCATGGAGGATTCCCATGCAGAAAATGCTCTCCTATGTCCGCCGCGCGGTGGACCATTACCATATGATCGAAGAAACTGACCGCATTGCGGTCGGGGTATCGGGCGGCAAGGATTCGCTCACACTCCTGATCGCGCTTGCCGAACTGCGACGGTTTTATCCGAAGAAATTTGAAGTCGTGGCCATCACCCTTGAAATGGGCTATGAAGAAATGGACTTTTCGGCCGTGGCGGCACTGTGCGAAAAGCTGGGCGTGGAATACATCCGCATTCCGACCCAGATTAAGCAGATTGTGTTCGACATCCGCAAGGAGGAAAACCCCTGCTCGCTGTGTGCCAAGCTGCGCCGCGGCGCGCTGCACGAGGCCGCGCTGGCGGCTGGCTGCAAAAAGGTCGCACTCGGCCACCATTTCGACGATGTGGTTGAAACCTACATGCTGTCGCTCTTTTATGAAGGCCGCATCTCGTGCTTCAAGCCCGTGACCTTCCTCGACCGCAAGGGCGTGACCCTTATCCGGCCGCTGCTGTATGTGCCCGAGTATTATGTCAAGTCGTTTGCCCGGCGGCACGAACTGCCCATCGTGCACAATCCCTGTCCGGCGGACGGCAGCACCAAGCGGGAAGAAGTCAAGGTCCTGCTCAAGGATTTGGAAAAGCAGTTCCCCGGCCTGCGCGACCGGGTATTCGGTGCCATCCAGCGTTATCCGCTCGAGGGCTGGGCGCCCGACCGCACGCGATACAAGTAAGCGCGGGGCGCTGCCTCTGCATCCTTTATGGGGCGCTGCCCCATGGCCCCGCAAGCCTTTGAAAAGGCTTGACCCAAACTATAAAAGCCCGGAACCTCAGGTTCCGGGCTTTTCATTTGCCTTTTGCAGCAATTTTTCAACTTTTTTGCGGGCACGCAGGGCGCGGAAGAATTCCCGCAGCACCTCAGCGCATTCGTCCTCCAACAGGCCGGGCACGACTTCGGGTTTGTGGTTGTAGTTCAGGTCAAACAGGTTAGTCAGGGTGCCGCAGGAGCCGGCCTTGGGATCAGGTGCGCCAAAATACAGGGTCTTGATGCGGCTGTTGATGATCGCCCCCGTACACATCGGACAGGGCTCGAGCGTCACATACAGATCACATCGGTGCAGCCGCCAGCCTCCTAATTTCTTGCAGGCCTTATGGATGGCTTCGAGCTCGGCATGGCACAGGGCATCCTTTTTGGTTTCCCGGCGGTTACGGCCCCGGCCGACGATTTTCCCATCACACACGACCACCGCCCCGACCGGCACTTCCCCTTCTTCGGCCGCCTTGTGCGCCAGCCGCAGCGCGGCTTTCATATACTTTTCCTGTTCGGTCATCGGCCGAGCCTCCTCCTGTTGATTGGTTCAGTATAGCATACACGGCCGGTGAAAACAAGCTGCCCCGCATATCTTCCGGCATTGGGACATACACAACAATAGACAGGAGGATTGCCATGGAATTGCTCACCCACATCCGCTATGCCCTTTGGGGGCCGTTCACCGTGCTGCTCATCTTGGGCACGGGTGTCTATTTGACCATCCAGACCCAGTTGGTACAGGTCTGGTGTCTGCCGCGCCTACTGCGCGGACGGACGCAGAGCAAAAGCGGTGGACTATCACCCTTGCAGGCGCTCTGCACCTCGCTGGGCGGCACGCTGGGGGTGGGCAACCTGGCTGGCGTGGCCATCGCCATCACGCTGGGTGGGCCGGGGGCAGTGTTTTACATGCTGCTGGCCGCCTTTTTCGGCATGGCGACCAAATACGCCGAACTGCTGCTCGCCGTGCGTTTTCAAACATCGGACAGTGCGCCGCTCGGCGGGCCGATGGTCTATCTGACGCGCGGCGCCGGTCTGCCCCGGCTGGCCAAAGTGTTTGCGGTATGCTGTATCTTCTCGGCGCTCGGGAGCGGCGCGGCCGCGCAGGGCGGCGCGATTGCCGAGGCGGTGGAAGCCGTCTGTCCCGCGCCGCCGGTGCTCATCGGGGTCTTGACCGGCATCCTGCTGCTGCCGGTGCTGTATGGCGGCGGGGAACGCATCGCGCGGGCGTCCTCAGTGCTGGTGCCGGTCATGACCATCGCCTATTTGACCGCTGGCACGGCGATTTTATGGATGCACCGCGACCGGTTGCCTGCGGCGTTTGCAGCTATTTTATCCGGGGCGCTCGAACCGCTGGCCGCCGGCGGCGGGGTGCTCGGCCTGCTGACCGCCCATGCCGTGTCCGACGGCTTTGCCAAGGGCGTCTTTTCGAATGAAGCCGGTATGGGTTCGGCTCCGATTGCGCACGGCTGCACCACGGGCGCCAAACCCTGCGAAGAAGGGCTGCTGGGCGCGGTCGAAGTGTTTTTGGACACCTTTGTCGTATGCCTGATGACCGCGCTGGTCATTCTGGTCACTGGCGCGCACGAGAGCGGCCGCATGGGGCTTTCCATGACAGCGGCGGCCTTTTCCGAGCTGTTCGGCCCCCTGGCGGAAGGGTTCATTGCTGTGACCGTGCTGTTTCTGGCCGTGTCGACTGTGCTGGGGTGGAGCTTCTACGGGCTGGCCTGTCTGCGCTTTCTGCGGGTACGGCGGGCGCTGCGCGGGCTGTATCCGCTGGGCGTGGCCCTTTCGGTGGCCGCGGCCGCCCACTTTCCCTTGGCCGACCTGCTCTATCTATGCGATATTTCGGCGGCCCTGATGGCATTCCCCAACCTGTATGGCCTGTGGGTGCTGGCGCCGGTCGTGCGGCGGGAAACCCTGGCGTTTTTAAAAAAGACTTAGAGCCGCGCCAGCAGTTTGGCCTTGGCGGCGTCAAATTCCTCCCGTGTCAGGTAGCCGCGGTCGCACACATTAGCGAGAATTTCAATCTGCTCCGCGATGGTGGGTTCGCGCAGACCGGGCATGTTTTCAAAGGACTTTTCCGGAATCAGAGTTTGCAGTGCCTGCAGTGAGTCGTAAGAGAATTTCATGGGATAGCGGCGGCCTTCCAGCCGCACAAGCAGTTCGATATAGCGGTTATCATGTTCCACACGTTCGGTGCGGATGGGTTCCGAGCTGACGGCCGCTTCGATGGCCCGGCCATGAGGGTTGAGCGAAAACGGATGCTGCCATCCGGCCCAATAGGCCGCGCTGCGGTCCACCGTGACCCCGCCGCCGGACACCTTGGTTTCATAGTCGATGTCGCCCTTAGGCTCAAAGCATTCAATGGCCGAAACGGGCAGCACACCATACCGAATCTCGGTCACGCTGGTGTAATAGGCATTGCGGGTCTGCTGCAAAAAATGCAGATAGTCGTCTGCCCGCCACACCGAAAGCGGACATTTGTTAGGCAGCAATCCGCCGCCCTGTTCGCAAAACAGCTCGCACGCATCCGCGGGTTCCTCCAAAATGTCATATACGCTGCGCAGCCGGCAAGCAGGCAGATATTTTTGCAAAAAGGCTGCCGTATGCGGCCGGTTGGAGGCCGTGAAGTGTACAGGTGTCCCGCCGTTCACGGTCATCGTGAGGGTGACCGGCTGGATGGCATACACGGCAAGCAACCCTTCCTGCCGGATGGGCTCGCGCTGGGGTTCCTCCTTGCCAAACTGTACGCGGTCTGCCGCGTACGCCTGGATAGACGCCTGCCCCAGCGTGTCATCGGGCGCATGGTAATCCAGGTCGGGCAGCAGCAGCCAAGTATTCTCCTGCTTGGCTAGAAGATAGGTTTCCCGCGGAAATTCGGCTGTCGGTTGGTCGATTTGCAGCCGCAGCGCATCCGAAGGCATGCTTTCCCGCAGGCTTTTATAGTGTGCCACCGCGATTTCATAGGCGGTTGGCTC
>JAUMSA010000120.1 GCA_031293105.1 Butyricicoccus sp.
GCCCTGCATATCCTCGCAAAAATCACCAGCGATCAGTTGCAGAGCGTGTCTATACAAAAGGTCCAGGATGTATTGCTGCGTTTTAAGGACAAGCAGTCTTTATTATATCAGCTCTTGCGAGAATATGATAATATTGGGAAAGACAACTACGATATGCGTGTTGCTAGTTTGTTTAATATTTTTTTCGTGGCGGCCTTTGACCGTCAGACGGACTACATGAGTTTCAAAACGATCAATTTCATTTATCATCAAGTCTGCGGGATAGGTCTGCGAGAGGAAAAGCGCGAGCTTCAGATCATGGAGAATATTGTCCTCTATACGGTGGGTTCCATCCTGTAGGATGCGATCAGGTTTACAACGAGTTTTGCCAACTGTTCCGGATCGCTACAAACATTGATACGCTGATACAGCTGGGGGTTTTCCCGGTAACATGAAGACGCGTTAAATTCCTCCGACATAAAAATCTCTTTGGCAGCAAAACCGGTGGATGGGAGCGGAATGATAAGCGGCATGGCGCCCGTCTCACTGTCTGCCATAAACTGATGAAACTGATCCAAGACATTTTTGCTGGTGCTCAGGCTCTCATCTTGTCCGCATATTATGATCATAGTACTGCAGTCTTTCATGATCAGTTTGTTTTTCTCCTGCTTTTGCGGGGTGCTGTCTCCAGTAAAGATAAAGGGGCGGTTGATCAATTTCCCATGAGTTTGTTCCTGATACTTATTGGAACGTGCGACAACAATTTCGCCCAGCCCCCGGCCATTACCAGAGTATACATTAAAACCATGCTCAAACAGCCGCCGAATCAAGTGATCTACTAACTGTTCAATGTGAAACCGTGCTTCGCCGGAAATTTCCCGGAAAGAGCCGCAGATAAACACATTGTGGTTGCAAAACCGCTTGTAAATTTCTCCAAGATACAAATCGATCTCGTGATAGCTTTGCAGCTGAATCGTTTTGATATTGTACTTATCTTCGAAATAGCGCCTTTCATATTGCCTGAACTGTTCCTGACAAGTATCCCCGTTCGATGGGGCCTCCACTGAAAACCGATAATGCTGCTTTCCTTGCTCCGGAAAGATTTCCTTGATTTCCCGCAGAGCATTGAGAACTAAGTCGTCTTTAAAGCTATACCCTACAAATAAAAAGGAATCCAGAACCAGCTGTCGTTTTAGCAGTTCAAACATCAGACGTTGCTTTTTGAAGTAATCAAAAAAATCGCTTTTGGTCAGGACCATGGAAGAAGTATCTTCTACCGAGCCATTTAACTTGTAGACGATATATGGTCCATTGAGAGAAACCGAGAATAAATCTTTTGAGTCCTTTATAACTGTTGGCCTGACCCTGTATTTTCTGTAAATAGTTTCCTCGATGTGGGTATCAAAATTAGTGGTCCACACTTGATTGAGATTCAAGTTAATAATTCCATTGATGTGCGCGGATTCTTTTCCGCTCCCGTTGGAAACGACACTTACAATATCTTTATAGAAATGGTCTGCGTTGTAGTAGTGTTTTTCTAAGTCCGCTAAAAAATAGATATCATCGCTCAGTTTACGGTGATAAAATTTCCTGGTTGTCTCGCAGAAAATATCTTCCCACTTGCTGTTTGTAATATCAGCACTGGCTCCAGCACCGCAAAACACAGAAAAGGTATTAGAGAGTAGCTGCGATACAATTTCATTGACATAAGCAAAGTTCATAAGCCATCCCCAAGAAAAAACTGACCTAACCATTTCGAATCATTTTCGCGTAGGATAATTGGAGATTATCAATCATATTCTATCCTATAATCCTGGAGTTTGCAAGAAGAGCGACCACCGCAATGTCATGCTATGGTCCCATTTGAAGCAACACAACTAGCCAAAAATATATTGACATATTCTGAAATACTGCGTATTATAATAATGTAAGACAGGCAACGGCGTGTGTCTGTCCAAGCGTTGAAGTAGGAGGGTGCGCCGGTCGGCATCGTCTTATGGAGCTTTCAGGAGGGGTTGTGCAGCGAAACCTCAAACCGGCGTAGGCTTTGAGTAGCCGAAAGAAAATGCACCAGAAAGCCCCGCCTTACGGCGGGGTTTTCTGCTACATGAAAGAGGATTCAGGATGGATTTACTTCAAACATGTGCGGTTGGTTTCCATCAACTGCTTACCTACCAATATCATATTGTTGCGGGCAGGAAGGGACGGACCATAGATTTTACAATCTCATTTGATCCATCAGATTTTCATCACCTGGCCGGCCTGCATAAGCTGACAGATAATGTCCGTTTTCTAACCGGGAAAAGAGCAAATATCATGCAGGAAATCCTATCTGGAAATCTTACACTTTCCCATGCCCAGCGGAGTGTTTTTTTCAAACAGATGGAGCCGCGCCTGAAGCCGCTGGCCCATCTGGAAGAATTTCTGGATAGCAACGAGATTGTTTTCCGCTATAATTCCAAGGTACATGCTTTTTCAGCGATTCAGGCGGACTACCTGCTGCAAAACAGTTTCGAGGGTACACCGGTATACTTATTTCTGGCACGGCGTATGGGCGAGGACACGCAGGTATGCCGTACCTTTTTCCCAAAATCGGAAAAGGACTATGCCGAGGGTCAGCCGCGTTATACCTTGCTGAAAAAAGAAAAACTCAATCTACAGACCGGAGACACTATCATCCAATACGATAGATTGGCACCGAGACAGGGCCCTAAAGAAGGCGCCTAAAGTTCTCATATGCGGATAAAGATTGTGGTTTTATCACGAGGGCGCAGCGCTCCAGCGTTACACCCATTTTTCTTTTGCTGTACCTGTGTTTATAGCGCATCTGTATCCCCACACAGCCAATCCATAGATACAGAAAGGGCCCTTGCAAGGGTGCGCAGCTCCGCGTCACAGACATGCCTCTGGTTTTTCTCAATTCGGGAGATAATTAAAGGGGTCATCTCCATCCCCAATAGCTGTATTTTACGTGCGAGGTCGTCCTGCGTCATCGGAGGCTTCTGCAACGCCCGGCCCAGCCGGACGCGCTCCGCGCATATATTGCCTCGGATCAGAAACAAATTCTTTCCCACTTTATATACTCACCTATACCTATCTACTACAGATGTTTTTTATCCAGTTTATTGA
>JAUMSA010000158.1 GCA_031293105.1 Butyricicoccus sp.
CTTCTGCGTTCTTGATCTGGACGGAGAATCGTCCGTCCAGGTGGAACAGCTGCTCCAGGCTGTCGACTGGCGTGGTGTCGGGCTGTGTTTCGTACCGGATGCGGTACGAGTAGCTTTTGCTCTTTCCGGGCGCAGGGCCAGCGTTGCCGTCGAGCAGTGCGGTTTTGACGCTTTCATCCTCCAGGTAGGCGTCGTAGATGCTGAACAGGATCTCCCGGTCGGAGTTGTTGGTTACCTTGAGCGTCATCGCCTTCTCGATGCTGGGGGTATCGCTGCCTTTCCACTTGACCTCTTCTTCATAGAAGCCGGTCAGTTCAGCGGTTACATTTTCGTCCTCATACAGCACGATGGCAGGGTCCAGCGTAATCGTGCGTGCGCCCTCCTCGCCGCTGTACGTCAGGTTGGTCTGGGCAGTTTGGATCACCGATTGTGTGGGTTCCTCGGGCGCGGAAGCGTCCGGCTGGTCTGCGCTCTGGCTGGCCGAAGCGCCGGCCTTTTCATCCGCGTTGTCGTCTGCGGCGTTGTCGTTCCCCCCGCAGGCCGCAAGCGTGGCTAGCAGCGCAGCGGCCAGCAAAAAGGCGAGTTTCTTTTTCATGTGCTTTCCTCCTCTGGATTGAAAGATTCTAAGTGATTATGCGTCCATATCAAGGGCAAACAGCGGTTCCACGGAATGCACGATCGTTGTGCCGTCTTCATCGAAGACAAAAATCTCCAGCTTGCCGTCCAGCTGGAATAAGTCCTCTAGGTCTTCCAGTTCGGTGGTTTCTGGCTGCGTTTTGTACTGAAAGTGGTAGGAGGTCGTCTTGTTTTTGCCAGGGAGAACGGGACCGCTGCCGACGGTAGACACCTGGACATTTTCGTCGCCTAGGTAAGCATCCATGATGGAGGCCGAGACCTCACGGTCACAGGTGTTGGTGACCTTGAGCGTTAAGCATTTGGCCATCTGATCCCAATTGACCTCTTCGTGGAGATCGACCACTTCTACGGTGACAGAATCGTCCTGGTAGAGCACCTTCGGGGGATCAAGCTCAATGACACGCGGCTCGGGCTTTTCGGACTTCGGAGCCTCCGAAACCTCTGCGCTCTGGCTGGCCGAAGCGCTGGCCTTTTCATCCGCGTTGTCGTCTGCGGCATTGTCATTTCCCCCACAGGCCGCAAGCGTGGTCAGCAGCAGCGCGGCTGCCAGCAAAAAGGCGAGTTTCTTTTTCATACCTCTCCTCCTATTTGTGAAAAAAATCAAAATAGATATAATTATTGTACTATTTTTTTATATATTCTGTCAATGCGCTGCGCCGCGTTGCCCGTCTGCTTTTTTCGATTGACACCCCCGGGCGGCTTGGTGTATAATCACAATAGCAAATGAATATCGGCGGGGAAACCTGTGCGTTTTCTCCAAAACTTTCAGGCTTATATAGGCTCATAATCGGTTGAGCGTCTCTACCAACTACCGGAATAGTTGACTATAAGCCCGCTTTTTCGAGCGGGTTTGCAGCAACATTCCCGCAGTTGGCTTTTTTTATTTCCAGGAGGCGTTTATGAAATCGAATTTCATCTTAAAGGGGCATATCCTGTTTAGTCGCACGCCCGAGACGATGGACGTGACCGAAAACGGGTATCTGGTCTGCGCAGACGGCGTGTGCGCGGGCGTGTATGCCGAAGTCCCGGAAGCCTATGCCGGGCTGCCAGTGCACGACTGCGGCGACAAGTTGATCGTGCCCGGACTTACCGACCTGCACGTTCATGCGCCGCAGTATACCTTTCGCTCGCTCGGCATGGATATGGAACTGCTTGACTGGCTGAATACCTACACCTTTCCCGAGGAAGCGCGGTATGCCGACCCGGCCTATGCCGCGCGGGCGTATGATTTGTTCGTGCAGGAGCTGCGCCGCAGCGCGACCACGCGCGCGTGCATCTTTGCCACCCTGCACCGCGAAGCGACCGAGATTTTGATGCGTAAGCTGGACGAAAGCGGCCTGCGCACCTATGTGGGCAAAGTCAATATGGACCGCAACAGCCCGGATAATCTGCGCGAAGCGAGCGCGGCCGCGTCGCTGGCCGACACACGCCGCTGGCTGGATGAGGTCGGGGGACTGTCAAACTGCAAGCCCATCCTGACCCCGCGCTTTACGCCCTCGTGTACCGACGAACTGATGGCCGGGCTGGGCGACCTGCAAAAGCAGACCGGCCTGCCGGTGCAGAGCCATTTGTCCGAAAACCAGGGCGAAGTCGACTGGGTGCGCGAACTGTGCCCCAATACGGCCGATTATGGCGAAGCATACAGCCAGTTTGGGCTGCTCGGGGAAAATGGGCCGTGCATCATGGCACACTGTGTGCACTGCACCGACCGCGAGATCGACGCGATGCGGCAAAACGGGGTGTTTGTGGCCCATTGTCCGCAGTCCAACACCAACCTGGCCAGCGGCATTGCGCCCGTGCGGCGGTATCTGCGGGAAGGGCTGCGCATCGGTCTGGGTACCGATGTGGCGGGCGGCGCGCATTTGTCGGTGTTCCGTGCCCTGACCGACGCGGTCGCGGTTTCCAAGCTGCGCTGGCGGCTGGCCGACCAGAACCTGACGCCACTGACCTTTGCCGAAGCCTTTTTCCTAGCGACCCGCGGCGGCGGCGCGTTCTTTGGCAAGGTGGGCGCGTTCGAACCCGGTTATGCGTTCGACGCGCTGGTTCTGGACGATGCCGCGCTGCCCGCGCCGCGCCCCATGACTGTGCGCGAGCGGCTCGAGCGCATCGCCTACCAGCTTGAGGACCGGGCGGTCGTCCACAAATATGTAGACGGCTGTCAGCTGTTTTAACAAAATGGAATCAGATAACGAATTGTATAATATACGATTTGCAATCAGAATACAAAACGTATAAATCAACAAAGGGCAATATGATTACGAATAGTATTATACAAAAGGTAATCATATTACAAATAGGACAACAGGGGGCGAGAGCGATGGCAATTGGAGAGAGCAAAAAACGGGTCGATGCCTACGCCAAAGTGACCGGACAGGCGCAATATGTGGCCGATATCGAGCCGCGGGATGCCTATGTCGCGCGGCTGGTGCGGGCGGATATCGCAAACGGCCGGGTGCTGGGCTTTGATTTGAAAGAGGCGCGGGCCGAGCCGGGTGTGGTGGCCATTTACACCTGTTTCGACGTGCCGGATATCCAGTTCCCGACCGCTGGGCACCCCTGGTCGACCGAGCCGTCCCACCAGGACATCGCTGACCGCAAGCTGCTCAACGCCCGCGTGCGCGTGTATGGCGACGAAGTGGCGGTCGTAGTGGCGCGCGACGCAGTGGCAGCCGCTCGCGCGGTGCGCAAGGTAAAAGTGCAGTATGAAACCTATCCGCCGCTGGACACCCCCTTTGACGCCATGGCCGAGGGCGCGACCGCCCTGCATCCCGATTTGCGGGAAAGCAATGTGCTGGCGCATTCGTCCTTTGTGCTGGGCGACCGCAGCTATGCCGAAGCGCGGGCCATCCCAGGCGCGATTGAGGTGTCCAAGGAATACGCGGTTGCGCCGGTGCAGCACTGTCATCTGGAACCCGTGCACGCCTGTGCCTATGAGGAGGGCGGCAAGATCGTGGTGATTTCGTCCACCCAGATTCCGCATATCGTGCGCCGGGTGGTCGGGCAGGCGCTGGGCATCCCCTGGGGCCGGGTGCGGGTCATCAAGCCCTACATCGGCGGCGGGTTCGGCAACAAGCAGGATGTGCTGGTCGAGCCGCTGGCTGCCTGGCTCAGCCAGCAGCTGCACGGCCATGCGGTCAAAATCGAGCTGACGCGCGAGGAGATTTTCACGTGTACCCGAGTGCGCCACCCGTTTACCTGGCAGGTGCGCGGGCTGGTCATGCCGGACGGCACGCTGCTCGGCCGCCGGTACCGCGCCTGGTGCAACCAGGGCGGCTATGCCTCCCACGGGCACGCGATTGCCGCCAATGCGGCCAACATGTTCAAACAAGCCTATCACGACCAGTGCGCCCTGGACTCGGAAAGCTGGACGGTCTATACCAACCGTACCACGGCGGGCGCCATGCGCGCCTATGGCATCCCCCAGGGCGATTTTGTCACCGAAGCGCTGACCGACGACCTGGCGCGCGCCATCGGCATGGACCCGTTGGCCTTCCGGCTGAAAAACTGCATGCCAGAGGGCTATGTGGACCCGCATACCGGCATCCCCTGCCTGTCCTATGGGCTCAAGGAGTGCATGCAGCGGGGCGCCGAAGCCTTTGGCTGGGCGGAAAAGCGCGAAAGGTATCGAAACCAGACGGGCAACACGCGGCGGGGTGTCGGCATGGCGCTGTTCATCTACAAGACCGGCGTGTATCCGATCTCGCTCGACACCGCGGCCTGCCGCATGTTATTAAATGAAGACGGCACCTTGCAGCTGCAAATGGGCGCGACCGAGATCGGCCAGGGGGCGGATACGGTCTTTACCCAGATGGCCGCGACCGCGACGGGTATTTCCGAGGAAAATATTTTCATCCAGTCCAGGCAGGACACCGATGTGACGCCGTTCGACACGGGCGCCTATGGTTCGCGGCAAAGCTATGTCAGCGGCAAGGCGGTCAAAAAGACTGGCGAAACGCTCAAGGCGCGCATTTTGGCCTATGCCGCCGGGATGCTGGGCTGCGACCCCGCAGCGCTCGACTTGCGCGAGGACGCCATCTGGTGCGGGGAGGAAAAGCGCCTGACCGTGGCCGAAGTCGCCATGGAAGCCTGTTACAGCCGCACGAACAGCGTGCATTTGGCCGCCGAGGAGAGCATCCACTGCACCGAAAACACCTTTGCCACCGGCTGCTGCTTTGCCGAGGTCGAGGTCGATTTGCCGCTCGGCAAGGTGCAGGTGCTGCGGCTGCTCAATGTCCACGATTCGGGCACCATTTTAAATCCCGACTTGGCCCGCGCGCAGGTGCATGGCGGCATGTCCATGGGGCTGGGGTATGCGCTCAGCGAAGAACTGCTCTATGATAAAAATGTGCGGCCGCTCAACGGCAATCTGCTCGACTATAAACTGCCCACGGCCATGGATTCGCCCGAATTTGAGGTCATGTTCGTCGAGATTCCCGACCCGTCCGGGCCGTTTGGCAACAAGGCGCTCGGCGAGCCGCCCGCCATCCCGGTAGCCCCGGCGGTGCGCAACGCCGTGCTGCACGCCACCGGCGTGGCGGTGGACAGCTTGCCGCTGTCCCCGCAAAAATTGGTCGAACAGTTTCAGAAAGCGGGACTGATCGAAGGAAGGAGGCCGGGACAACATGTATGACATTGCAGGGATTTATCAGGCGCAAAGCGTCTCGGACGCCGTGTGCGCTCTGCGGGACGACCCGGAAGCCGTCCTCATTTGCGGAGGCACCGATGTGCTCATCCAGGTGCGCGCGGGCAAGCTGGCCGGGCGGCGGCTGGTGTCCATCCACGGACTGCCCACCTTAACCGGCGTGTTTACCGAGCCGGACGGTACCATTTGCATCGGCCCGGCAACGACCTTCTTTGACTTAAGCGCCCATCCGGTCATCCGCGAGCGGGTGCCCATGCTCGGCCAGGCGGCCGACCAGGTGGGCAGTCCCCAGATTCGCCGCATGGGGACCATTGGCGGCAATATTGCCAACGCGGCCACGAGCGCCGATACCGCGCCCAGCCTGTTTGCCTATCAGGCCGTGCTCGAACTGACCGGGCCGGACGGGGTGCGCCAGGTGCCGATCGCCGAATTTTATACCGGCCCAGGCAAAAGCGTGCGCGCTCACGACGAAGTCTTGACCGCCATCCGCATTTCACCCGCCGATTTTACCGGTTTTTTCGGCTGTTACCTCAAATACGGGAAGCGCAACGCCATGGAGATTTCCACGCTGGGCTGTGCAGCGCTCGTGCGGCTGGACAACGCCGGACGGGTGGAGGATTTGCGCCTGGCCTTTGGTGTGGCAGCGCCCACGCCCATCCGCTGCGGCGCAGCCGAAGCCATTGCGCGCGGAAACATGCCGGACGAAGCCCTCTATGATGCCTTGGCCGACGCGGTGCGGCAGAACATCACCCCGCGGTCAAGCTGGCGGGCATCGGCTGATTTCCGTCTGCAAATCGCAGGCGAACTGACCCGCCGCGCGGTGCGCGACGCGGTACGGCAGGCAAAGGAGGGAGCGGCATGTTAAAAATTGTGCATTTCATCGCCAACGGCCAGCCGGTCGAGGTGGCCATCGACGAGCGGGAGGCATTGCTCGACACCCTGCGCACCCGCCTGGGGCTGACCAGCGTCAAGCGCGGCTGCGAGGTGGGGGAGTGCGGCGCGTGTACCGTGCTAGTGGACGGCCGGGCGGTCGATTCCTGCCTGTATTTGACCGTATGGGCCGAAGGGAAACATATACTTACCGTAGAAGGGTTGCGAGAAGATAATGGAGAGTTATCGATCATTCAGCGCGCTTTCATCGAGGAAGCGGCGGTGCAGTGCGGCTTCTGCACACCCGGCCTGATTTTGTCGGCCGTGGAGATCATCGGGGAAGGGCAGTCGCGCACCCGGGACGAACTGCGGCAGCGGATTTCCGGGCACTTGTGCCGCTGCACGGGGTATGAGAACATTTTAAATGCCGTCGAGCGCGCGCTGCGCGAAAGTCTGGCATAATAGAAAAACCCTCCCGCATGCGGGAGGGTTTTTGGTTAGATGGGCACGGTTTCTTCGAGCAGCTTGTGCAGGCCGAACAAGATCAAAAGACCGATCAAAACAGCCAGCGCGTGCAGCTCAAACAGCACGGTTTTCAGGAAAAAGGAAGCGACCAGGCAGGCAAAACACAGCAAAAGCGTGCTGCCGACCAGTGCCTTGAGCCGCAGGCCGCCCTCCTGGAAGGAAAACCGGCAAATCCAGAACACGGTCAGCGAAGCGGCGGCCACAATGGCCACGCCACCGAGCACATCCCCGGCCGTGATGCGCACATAAAGCCCGGCCTGGGTCAACAAATTGGTGAGAAGTTGGAAAACCAGCCAGATGCCGCCCAGAATGGAAAGATAGAAGCATAGATTGCCGAGTGCGGTGAGCAGACGATTGAGCATGCTCATGGGCGGCAGGGCGGCCAGCACTTGATCACAAAAGGCCTGGTAATCGTCACCCAGCACCTCCTGCATGGACACGCCCCGCGCCTGGCCGTCCAGCATCATGTGGGTGATGTCCCGCCGAACCAGTTCCTGCTGGTATTCGCTGACCGGCGCGGTGCGCAGATAGACCACAATATCGGTCAGGATTTTGTTGTTTTCGGCGTTCAGCCCCTGTTCGAGGGCATTGTTTTCGGCCAGAAGTTCTTTGGTGCGTCGATTCATGGTGCTCCCTCCCCCGGTGCGGCGTCGCGCAAAAGGCGCGCGACTGCCTGTGTCAGTTCTCGATACTGCGCTTGAAAGGCTTCCCAGTCGGCCCGCCCTTGGGCGGTTAGGGAATAATATTTGCGTTTGGGGCCCGCGCTCGACGGCCGATAAACCGCCTGGATGCGCCCGCTCTTTTCCAGCCGCAGCAGCAGCGGATAGATCGTACCCTCGGCGATACGGCCAAAGCCGTAACCTTCCAGCGTTTGTGTGATTTCATAGCCATAGGTTTCTTTTTGGCCGATGACGCCCAGGATACAGCCTTCGAGCGTGCCCTTGAGCAGCTGCGACGGAATCATGCCCTCACCTCACTATCTTGTATTGCAATGTAGTAACTATATTGTATCGCAAGGTAGTGCGGCTGTCAAGGGGAGGATGGCTTCTTTGGAGGAGCAATTGCAAATGGCCGAAAAAGTACAAAAATTTGCTATAAGAAAATAAAACTTTTTGCTTTTTCTTTACATTTGTTTGGATTTGCGCTATGATAAGAGCGATTAAACAGAAGAACATCTGATGTGTACGGCACAAATGACAGGAGCGGGGAACATGGTGGTCAGTACAGCGATTGAAATCCGGCGGCTTAACAAGGAGCGCATCCGCAGCGCCATCCAGCAGCACGACAAATGCACCAAGGCTGATATTGCGCGCGAAACCGCGCTGAGTATGGCCACGTGCAGCACCACCCTCAACGAAATGCTAGAAGTGGGGGAGATTCTCAAAGTCGATCAGACCGGGTTTAATATTGGCCGTCCGGCTGATTTATTTGCCTATAACCGCGACTATCTGCATGTATTGGGCCTGTGTACTGCCGTGCGTGGCGGCCAGTACGTTTTGGCATACGCCATTGCGGATGCGTATGGCAACGTGATTACACGCGAGGAGCAAAGGGTCGAAACGCTGGACTATGACCGCTTGGAAAAGGTGGTTGCCGCGTGCACCGCCCAGGACCCTCTCATCCGCGCGGTCGGCTTGGGCATTCCCGGCCATGCGCAGAACGGCTGTATCGAAGCCTGTAGTATCAAAACCCTGGAAGGGATCGATTTCGCCCGGCGCATCCAACAAAAACACGAGGTGGAAGTCCTTGTGGAAAACGATATGAACTTCATCGCCTACCGGCTGTTTCACGAAAGCCCGGAGCACAGCGGCAACTTTGCGGCCATTTATTTCCCGCAGGCGCAGGACGGATATGTCGGCTGCGGCCTGATCGTGGACGGCCACCTGCTCAAGGGTTCGTCCATGCTGGCTGGCGAGTTGTCCCAGGTGGCGCGAGCGTTTGGTGTGGGTTATGAACAGCAGCGCGAAATCTTACAGGATCGGGAAGCCTTTCGGCGTTTTGTCGCCCAGATGATTGTCCTAGTGGCCTGTACGGTCAGCCCCGCGCGCTTGACCATTATGGGCAATGACCTGAACGCGGACGATTTGCAGGTCATCTACAACCGGTGCCGCGAGGTCATCGCCGATCCGAATATCCCGCAAATCAGCATCAATAACCAGGTATTCGACAACTATATCGAAGGTCTGGTGCGCTTTACGCTCGACTCCATGCTGTACCCGATTTCGATTTCATGATTTTTTGGCAGCAGGAAGAAAAAATTTGCAAAAAGGCTTGACGCATGGGGCATTGTGTGCTATTATAATTAAGCACCGTTTGAGAAATCAAACATGTGAATTGCATATCGCAGGGTAGAGCAGCTGGTAGCTCGTCGGGCTCATAACCCGGAGGTCGCAGGTTCAAGTCCTGTCCCTGCACCCATTAAAAAGACCGTGTTTATTTTGAAACACGGTCTTTTTCTTTTGTCTTTCCACAAGAAAGCGCCGCAGAACTTTGGTTCTGCGGCGCTCCTTGAAAGGTGTGATGGTGAGATGGAAGGAAGGTGCGTTTTGATAGTGTGTGATAAATCGAAACGAGACGGGTTACCTTACTTCAATGAATTTAGATACGGGCGGCAACGTCAAAGCCGGTCTTGGTGGCCTTGCGAACGGTTTCTACGCCCTCTGCATCGCCGATGCAGTAGGTATTGAGCGGCATTTCTTCCAGCATTTCGCCGTACAGATTGTTGACGCTCTTGAGGCCAAAGGCCGTGATGACGGTATCGCAGGGCAGCAGCTTCTTTTCGCCCTCGGTTTCAATGACAACGCCGTCGGCATTGATTTCAACAACCTTGCTGCTGCCGATCTGCTGCACATGGCCGTGCCATACTTCGTCAAACAGCGCCTTGCGGGTGATGGCGAACATCTTGCTGCAGAAGTCTTCGACCGGAATCATATCGACAACCGTGACTTCCTTGCCCTCGCGGGACAGGCCGACCGAGCACTCAATACCGGACAGACCTGCGCCACAGATGACGACCTTCTGGCCGATCGGGGCACGGCGATTTTCGGCATCGCTCAGGCTGACAACATTCGGGCTGTCCACGCCCGGAATCGGCGGTACAAAGTACTGGCTGCCGGTGGCGATGATGACTTCATCCGGCTTTTCGGCCAGGATGGTCGCCTTGTCGGCCGCCGTATTGAGACGGATATCGGCGCCACACTTCATCGTGGTGCGAACCATCCACTCGGTGTAGTTGCGCATCAAATCCTTGAACGGAACCGCACTCGCGTCGTGCAGCATACCGCCCAGTTGCTCGCCCTTTTCAAACAGAACAACTTCGTGGCCACGGGCTACCGCCGTCTGGGCCGCCTGCATACCGGCCGGGCCACCGCCGACGATGACAACCTTCTTCTTCGTGCGGGCCGGTTCGACCTTGCCTTCGGGATACTTGTATTCCCGGCCGACGATCGGGTTGACCGCGCAGCGTACCGGCAGGCCGAAGAAAATACGGCCGCAGCCATCCATGCAGCGCAGGCAAGGACGGGTGTCCTCGCTGCAGCCCTTGATGGCATTGTGAATCAGTTCCGGGTCAGCCATCAGGCTGCGGCACATGCCGACCATGTCGGCCTTGCCCGAAGCGATGATCTCTTCTGCCTCTTCGACAGACATGATGTTGCCGACAACCGATACCGGGATGTCCAGTTCCTTCTTGAACATTTCGGCATACTTGACGTTCTGCTGGCGCTCCTGCAAGTACAGTGGTACCGAATACTTGACGCCCGGCTCCACAAATACGTTGCCGCAGGAGATGTGCGCCATATCGATGTATTTCTGGGCTTCCTTCAGGAAAGCCAGGGTATGTTCGGGCTTTAAGCAGCCGTTGCCCGACTCGGGGCCGCAGCCCGGTTCGCCGGTGTCGGTCATTTCTTCGGCCGATACACGCATTTCGAGCGGGAAATCTTCGCCGACCGCCTCGCGGATGGCCTTCAGGATTTCCAGCGGGAAGCGCATGCGGTTTTCCATGCTGCCGCCGTATTCGTCGGTACGGATGTTGGAGGCCGGGCTGAGGAACTGGCCAAAGAGGTTGTTGTGACCGGCATGAATGAAGATCAGGTCAAAGCCGGCAGCCTTGACGCGCTTGCAGCAGTCGACAAACTGGCCGATGACATAGTCCATATCCGCACGGTCCATAACCTTGATGTCCTGCATACGGCCCGGGGTGGGCAGATAGGAAGACGAGAAACCGGGCTTGGTGTTCATGGACGGCACGCCGCCCTTGCCGGCATGCGCGATTTCAATGGACATCTTGGCGCCGTATTCGTGCGCCACTTCGGGAATCAGCGACAGCCCGGTTACATACCGGTCGTGCTGTACGTTCAGCTCGCCGTAGAAGCAAACCGGACGTTCCCAGTCGATCTGTGTGTCGCCGATGATGATCTGCGAAACACCCGAACGCGCCTGCATGCGGATGAATTCCAGATATTCTTCGGTGACTTCGCCCGCTGCATTGGACAGACAGCTTACCATAGGGGTAAACTCAATGCGGTTTTTCAGCGTGACGTTTCGCAGCTTAAGCGGCGTGAACACGTGGGGAAATTGACATTTGCTCATCAGTATAACCTCCCCAAAAATAAATTTTAATCCATGCGAAGCACGGCTTTGATGCACTTACCAGCATTCGATTCCTCGAAGGCTTCGTTGATCTGTTCAAACGGATAGAACTTGATCAGTTTATCAAACGGGAACATGCCCTTCTTATAGTAATCGAGCAGCTTGGGGATAAACACCTTGGGAATGGAGTCGCCTTCCAAAACGCCGATCAGGCTCTTGGCGTCGCCCATCAGCTCGGCCTGGATGTTGAAGGTAACATCACCGGTCGCACCCAGGACAACGCAGGTGCCCATGAAGCGGCAGGCTGCCAGGGCCTTCTTGACAAAATCGGGTACACCCGAGGTGTCGATGGCATAGTTGACGCCGCCGTTCGTGATTTCATTGCGAATCTTGCCGACGATATCGTCCTCTTCCTTGCGGTTGATGGTGTGGGTAGCACCCAGCTCCTTGGCCAGTTCCAGGCTCTTCGGGTTGCCGCCCACGGCGATGATCTTTTCGCAGCCCGCGATCTTAGCCGCCATAATGGCGCTCATGCCGACCGTGCCGCAGCCAAAGACCGCGATGGACGAGCCGAATTCCGGGCGCAGACGGTTGAGGACCGCACCGGCGCCGGTCTGGATGCCGCAGCCCAGCGGGCCGATGAGGGCCAAGTCGATGTCGTCATACGGTACCTTGACCGCATTGGACACATTGACGATGGCATGGGTGGCAAACGAGGACTGGGCAAAGAACGTCGAAAGCGGCTGGCCGTCCAGGGTGGATAGACGGGTGGTACCATCCGGCTGTACGCCGCCAAAGTTGATGGCATTCATATTTTCGCAGGCGTGCTGATGGCCGGTCATGCAGTTGTAGCATTTGCCGCACGAACCAAAGGTCAGGCCAACACGGTCGCCGACTTTAAATTCGGATACATCCGGGCCGACTTCGATGACAACACCGCTTCCTTCGTGGCCAAGTACGGCCGGCAGCGGGACGGGGATAAACTGGTTTTGTACCGCTGCATCGGTGTGGCAGACACCACAGGCGGTGATTTTTACGAGCAGTTCATGCGCCTTCGGGGGCGCCAGTTCGACTTCTTCGATTTGATAGGGTGCACCAGCGCTATGGGTGACAGCAGCTTTGATCTTCATAGGGTGTTCCTCCTAAATTTTCTCTTTCAGCCGGTCAAGCGTCCAACTGGGCTGCCCGCCCATCGGGCAGCCCAATCCATGGGAGATTGTAAGATGGATGATTTATGGTTTGCTGCAATCGAGCAGAATCTTGGGATATTTGGAGGTCTTGAATACTTCAAAACTCTCCACTGCCTCGCTCAGCGGCATGATCTTGCCGATGATCTTGTCGGTCTGCATGCGCTTGATCATCTTGATCGAACGCGGCATGATGGAAGTCGTGGTGAAGACGGTCTGAATGCGGCCTTCCTTCATGTACAGCTCGTGCAGATTGAGCGGCATCTCGTACTTGGGCGGGAAAACGGCGAAGTAAACCGCGGTGCCGCAGCGGGCCAGGATGTTGAGCGGCGTCTGCGAAGCCTTGGGCGAACCGGACATCTCAAAGACATAGTCAAAGCCGATGCCGTCGGTGATGTCCATCGCGCGAGCCACCACGTCTTCGTTAAACGGATCGATGACATATTCCGCGCCCATATCCAGCGCCATCTGCCGCTTTTCAGCAACCGGCTCGATAACCGTGATGCGGGCAGCGCCCGACAGGATGATCTGGTTGAGCATGATCGAACCAATGCCGCCGACGCCGGCAACCGCAACCGTGGCGCCGTGCCGGATGGGAGCCAGGTCCATGGCCCGCAGGCAGCAGTTGGTCGGCTCGACAATGGCATATTCCTTCAGGTCGGCATCGTCCGGCAGCTTATAGACGGTTTTGACATCGGTGACAACATATTCGGCAAAGGCGCCCGTGGCCTTGGAATTGATGCAGTACTGGGTCATGCCCTTCTTGCACCATTCGCACTCACCGCAGTGCGAAACCGGGAACATGGTGACCTTGTCGCCCACTTTATAACCAGCCGCCGCTGCCTTTTCGCCGATCTCAACGATCGTGCCCGAAGCTTCATGGCCGAGCGGTGCCGGCGGCTTGGCGCCCATAACGCCCATGGTGACCTGGTGTACGTCGGTCGCGCAAAGCGCAGCATAGGCGATTTTTACTTTCACGTCATTGGGGCCGACTTCCGGAATCGGAACATCTTTGAGTTCGATTTTGTCGGTGTCCGTCCACCATAATTGCTTCATAGTAGCCATTTTTGCCATCTCCTTATCGTAAAATCTGTGAAATTGAGTGAAGGTGGGATGCCGCGCGAAGAACGCGGCATCCCTGGAGTTTAGTTTGCGCGTCCGGCTGCCCGGAGTTCGGAAACAATGTTTTCATAGGTCTGTTTATCGAGCTTATATGCAAACATGGCAATGGCACAAACGATTGCGCACAGGCCGACAAACATGTGAGAACCAAAGTTCATGGTGAACAGAACCAGTCCGCTCTGCTGGGCGTTCGGCACAAAGCCGACCATATCCAGAACCACGGCAGCGCCCGAAATCGCCAGCGCCTGACCAACTTTCAGCATAAAGTTGATGACCGTGGACACGAAACCAGCACAATAGACGCCATATTTATGGTAGGTATACTCGGCAGTATCCGGCATCATACCGAATACATTGCCCAGCATCATGCCGGAACCGATGCCGACACCGGCCTGCAGGACGTAGTAGATGGCCTGCGCAACGGTCGATTCGATGGGAAGGAAGAAGGAAAGAATCGAGCATACGGCAACAATCGAGAAGGCAACGCCGCCGATGGTGCCCTTGTTTTTGACCTTGGAAACCAGATAGCTGACCGAAAATGCACCGATCATACCGCAGATCGACCATACGGTCTGGGTGTTGGAGTACAGCAGATCGTTGCCTGCATTGTAGGTGCAGAAGTACAGGCGGAAGGTCATACCACCCTGAATGATGCCCCAGCCGAGATACGCGATTGCGATCTGGATAACCGGCCAGTTGCCCTTGAGAACCTTAAACTGCTGGATAAAGCTAACCTTTTCCGATTTCTCCATGTCCACCTTGACGATTTCCTTGGAGGACAGGATAGTAATGATGAAGAACGGGGTTGCGAGAAGCGAGAATACGATGGCTGCGCGCTGGTAGCCGGACGGGCCGCCGCCGGTCGCATTAACGATACGCAGGGTCGCAAAGGACAGCACGGTCATGGCCAGGAATGCGCCGGTCATACGGTAGCTGGACAGTGCGCTGCGGGTTTCGGTGTCGCGGGTCATCAGAGCCGGCATCGCGGAGTAAGTAACGTTTACCATGGTGTACAACAGCACGAGGATGAAGTACATGCCCAGACCCCACCAGGTACGCATGGTTTCCGACCACTCCAGGTTGGTGGTAAAGGTCAGGACGTTGAAGATCAGCATGGGGATAAATGCAAAGATAATCCAGGGACGGTAGCGACCCCAACGGGTGTTGGTACGGTCGGCCAGTGCGCCAACGACCGGGTCGTTGACGGCGTCCCAGAACTTGGACAAAAAGATGATGACACCGACAACAGTTGCATTAATCAGCGCAATGTCGGTCAAATAGAAGACCAGATACGAGCTAACCAAAGACCAGCTCATATTACAGGCAAAGTCACCGCAGGCATATCCCATTTTCTTGGGGACACTCAGTTTGGTATATTCATCAACCGGTTTCATGGGCCTCCTCCTTCTTCTTTTCCTTATGAAATTTTTAACTCCCTTACTTGTTCATCAGCGAACGGATATATGCGATAATATCAGCAGAATGATAGCCGTATTTCTTTTGCAGGTCTTCGCCGCTGCCAAAGCCTGCATAGACCTGCGGAATGCCAAAGCGCTTGAAGCTCTTGGGCGCGATGCCCGCATCGACAAAGAAGTCGGACAGCGAGCTGGCCAGGCCGCCGCTCATCAGATGGTCTTCCCATACCACGATGTTGCCGGTTTCGGCGACTGCCTTGCGGACCGCTTCCTGGTCAAGCGGCTTGATGGTGTACATATCGATGACACGAACCTGGATGCCGTCCTTGGCCAGTTCTTCGGCAACGTCCAGCGACATGCCGACCATTTCGCCATGGGCAATGATAGTGACGTCCGAGCCTTCCCGGGCGGTCACGCTGCCGCCGATGGAAAATTCGATGGTGCCGGGCTCATACAGCGGGCGGTCTTTCTTGCCCTGTGCCAGACGGATGTACATCGGGCCCGGATAGTCCATGGACAGCTTGAGGATATCGCGAATCATGTTCGGGTCGCCGATCGACAGAACGGTCATATTGACAAACGACTTGACGATTGCGATGTCTTCCATGGCATTGTGGGTGGAGCCGCCGCCCGACGTCAGGCCGCCGCCCGTACCGATGATGCGCACCGGAAGGTTCTGATAGCAAACCGCCGTGCGGACCTGCTCACAGGCGCGCATGGACAGAAACGGCAGCATACCCATGATGACCGGAATGTTGCCTTCGAGCGCCAGACCGGCGGCCACGCCGGCACAGTTCTGCTCGGCGATGCCGACATCGATGTACCGTTTCGGATAATGCTGGCAGAAATGTTTCAGGTTCATGCCAACGTCCGGGGTACAAACAAACAGTTTCTCGTTGGTTTTCCCGATCTCATCGAGCGTATCACCGATGACGCTGCGCGCCGAGATCCATTCTCCAAAGTTAAACGATCCTGCCATGTTTATGCCTCCTTACCGTAGTTCTTCTTCAAATCGGCCAGTGCCTGATCCCAGTCTTCCTTGTTCAGGCTGCCTGCGTGCCAACCGATGTTGCGTTCCATAAAGTCAACGCCCTTGCCCTTGGTCGTGTGCGCGACGATGGCGGTCGGACGGAGGGTGGATGTGGGCGGCAGGCTGTCCAGTGCATCGACGATGGCGTTCATGTCGTGGCCGTCGATCTCGATGACGTTCCAGCCAAAAGCCTTCCATTTATCGGCATACGGTTCCATGACCGTGATTTCCTCGGTGTACGAGCACATCATCTGCTTGTTGCGGTCAATGACGGCTACCAGGTTGCCCAGTTCATACGAGCGGGCCGACATCGCGGCTTCCCATACCGAGCCTTCGCAGGTTTCGCCGTCGCCCAGCATGCAGACGACGCGATGGCCTTCGCCCTTGACCTTGGCGGAAATGGCCATGCCGACTGCCATCGCCAAGCCCTGGCCCAGCGAACCGGACGAGCATTCTACGCCGGGCAGCTGCACCTTGCACGGATGCATGCCGTACGCGCTGTCCACCTTGCCGTAGGTCTTTACAATTTGGTCATAATCAAAGAATCCGCGCAGCGCCATTGCAATGTACATGCAAACCGCGCCATGGCCCTTGCTCAAAATAAAGCGGTCGCGGGCCGGATTCTGAATGTTATTTGGGTCTACATTGAGTCCATGATGGAACAAACCAATCAGCAAATCGGTCATGGACAGGTCGCCGCCGATATGCACCGACCCTTCGTACACGCCGCACAGGTTGATGAGCTTTGTTCGCATCTCATACGCTAGATTTTCCAAGCGAAAAACTTCCTGCTTGTCTGCCATTTCACATGCCTCCTTGGAATTTTACATCACAAATTCTGTTTTCAAACGAATTTGTGCAATGCGCCTTATTCTCTCGGTGATTTTCTGCCGTTTTTCATTATAGTACCGAAAAAGCGGGTGTTTATCTACCCGAATTCCAGACCTGCTTTGTTTATTTGTGTCCGTTTTCAAGCTATTCTAAGGCGTGCCTTGTGCACACTGCACAAGGCACGCCGTCGCCTTTTTTCTAAAGCGCACAAGAAACCGATTATTCCAGGTCGGGGTTGCACTTGATGAGGATTTTCGGATATTTGCCGGTCAGCTGGGCATCAAAGGCCGCCACGCCGTCGTCGAGATCAAAGACCGTCTGGGTCAGGGCATCCAGGTTCAGCCGGGTCAGCATCTGCAAAGCGCGCGGATACGCATACGGCGCGACAAAGACGCCGGTCATGGTGATTTCGTTGAAATAGCAGTACTGGGAGATGTTAAACGGCATCTCATAGTCGTTGGGATACTGCGCGCCGTAAATCAGCATGCCGCCCTTGGCGGTGATCGGCGGCAGGGAGGGGACCGCATACGCCGAACCCGAGCAGTCCAGAACCACGTCATAGCCCCGGCCGTCGGTCAGTTCCATGGCGCGCTGCACAACATCTTCACTGGTCGGGTCGATCGTGTATTGCGCGCCCATCTGCATGGCCAGATCGCGGCGGTCGGCAATCGGCTCGATCATGGTCAGCGTGGTGGCGCCATACAGGCTCAAGGTCTGCAAGGCCATCAGGCCGATCGGGCCACCGCCGCAGACACAAACACGCATGCCAGCCTTCATCTGGGCCTTGTCCATCATGCGAATGATGATCGACATGGGCTCAAGCAGGCAGCCTTTCTTGAGGCTGATTTCATCCGGCAGTTTATATACCTGGTCTTCGTGCCAGATCAGTTCGGACGCAAAGCCCGGACGGTTATATTCCTGTCCGTTCTCACAGAACTGCTGCTGGCCGTTCTGGCAGTAATAGCAGCCGCCGCAAAAGCGCAGGAAGTTGCCGGCAACCCGGTCACCAACCTTCAAACCCTTGTGATGAGCTTCGGGACCCAGTTCCACTACAACGCCGGAGATCTCATGCCCCAGCGGGATGGGTTCGGTCGAACCGGGCTCCTGCCCAAAGCATCCGCCGACACAATGGGGGTCCGAGCCGCAAATGGCGCAGTACGCGACCTTGACGCGGACATCCTGCGGCCCAAGCTCCGGGAAAGGCAGATCGACCAGCGCGACCTTGCCCCGAGTCTCGGGGTTGGGGTCCTTCATGTTTCCGACGTACACGCCGCACAGGGTTCTCATGGTTTTCATGCGATGCATCCTCCTTAGAATTTCGTTGATATGAATAA
>JAUMSA010000212.1 GCA_031293105.1 Butyricicoccus sp.
AAGAAGCAGATATCAATTTCGACCGTATCGTTCTGCTGCAGCTGCACCTTCACGCCTTTGGCCAGATTTTTCTTTCCTAAAAAATTCGCGATATCGTCTGTAAAGCTGGAATAAAGTCCACTTACCCCTTCGGTTTCCGACGCTGCAATCGCTGCAATGGACGCAACAACATCCTCTGAAATTTTAATGGTACCCTGATCGCCTGCGGTCGTCCAGTAATCCTTGTGGTCAGACATACACAACGCTCCTTTTATCACAATGACCTGTTTGTTTCAATAAGAACAAAACAGAACCTGCTTTTGGTGAGTTTTGATGCAAATATTATACCACAGTATTCCCGCAAAAGCCAAGGGTTAATCTGCAAAATCAGGCAGCTTCCACGATCTTAATTTGATCGGCACGCAGCGAAGTTTCGGCGACCACAATATCCCGGATTTTGGATGCATCGGTTTCAGTAAAGCCTGCCTGAGGCGGCGCGACAATCACGTTAACGCTGTCGCTTCCCAGAAATACCACCGCATCTTGATAGCCTTTAGCCTTAATTAGGCTTTCGATGCGTGCCTCGGTCACTGAATCGTCTGCCATTTGTGAAATTTGTGTGGTTGCGAGTTCCTTCCCTTTTTCGTCGGTTGTCTCATCTTGCAGAGTTTCTTTTAGAATGCTGATGGCTTCATCACGTGCCTGCTCACGGGATAGTCTGGATTGTGCAAAATAATCCGAAGCGGAAACGGTTTCGGCGGCATCTGCAGTTTCTTCGGATGATGCCTCATCTTGCTTTGCTTGACTGGTATCCCCAGTATCGACCTGGCCCGCTACTAGAAGATCATCCGGCGTACTGACGTAGCTCCAGTTTAAGTACACGGCAACACCGAGCATCACTGCAATAATTCCATAGATCGCGCCACGCTTTTTCAATTTACTCATCGTACATCATCCTTTCTTCTCATTTGGATTGCATTTTTAAAACTGTAATTTTATCTGTGCTCAAACCGCATGCGGCTGAAACCGCTTCGGTGATTGACCACCGAACCTTGGTATCATCCCCTCCCTCACATAGAATGATCGCGCCGCGGAAGGTCGGACAGACACTTTTCACGCGAACCGGTTGTTCTCCATAGCTGCCGTCGGATAGGACGGACAGATTATTTTCGTAAGATGACGTCTCTTCCCCATTGGTACTTTGCCGGGTATTGGACGCATAAACCACCTCTTCGGTGTCTTCCATGGAAAGCATCAGCTCCACCTGCCCCGCGCCATCGATCATAGAGAGTTTTTCTTGCAGGGTCTGCTGAAACGTGTCCAAATCAAAGTTCGTGGATTCAGACTGGGTCGTCGGAGCTGTCTCTTGTTCCTCTGGCGCATCCCTTGGAGCGCCTATATACAATATGAAGATACCGGCCAATAGGATAATCCAAACATATCGATATTTTTGTAAATACGGGGTAATTTTCGTGGTCCACTCAAAAGCCTTCTGTTTCCACATAGCTTTGTTTCTCCTTTTCGATTCCGCATTCCTCTTCCAGAATCCCCTGTATGGTGGGGATGTCTGCTTGTTCTGGGAGCTGTGATAAAATGACCTGCTGTAAAACGATGGTATCCTCGTCTGCTTCGTAAGATAAATCCACTTGAATTTCACAGGTGATACTGTGATCGCGCAACCGTCCAGCGATATACGCTTCTATTTCTTGCGTCGCCGATTGCAGCATCCAGGTGCTGCGCTGTTGCTGCGCTTGTTCGATATGGCGGTCAACGGTTTCTGTATTTTGGATGGCGAGTTGCTGCCAGGGAAAAAGCTGAAGTTTGGAAATCGGCGATAATAGTGCTAAGGTGATCATGAGCCCCGCAGCAAACCGCACGATTTCTTTCAGCGCGCCAGCTTGAATAAATGTCATTGCAATGGCAGCGAAAAGAGCGGCTGCCGCCACGCTGAGAATCAGTGCTTTTAAAATTCCACTCATATTGGTTTCACCATCAAAATCGAAAAGACAAGTTCAAAGAATAAAATCGCGCTGCAAGTGCCAAGCATACCCAACATCAGTCCAAAGCTATCCCCGATGCCGGACATCAGTTTGCTCAAAGAAGGACTGCAAATCGGCGACAATACCGCACTGCCAGCCTTGAAAAACAAGTAATTGATGCCAACTTGCAGAAACGGAAGAATACAAATTGCCGCGACGCCCAGCATACCGAAAATACCGACCGTATTTTTGATGGTTACCATGCCCGCCAGCATGGACTCGGTTGCATCAGAAATAATGCCGCCTACCACTGGTACTGAACCGGAAACCGCAAATTTGGCGGTTTTCAGTGTGACAGCATCCACACTGCCCCCGATGGCGCCCGATATAGATAGATATGCAATAAAAACGGTGAGCATGAGTTTTAAACTGCCCGTGGTCAACCATTTGATAAAATTCGCGAGCCCGCTTAAAATATCATTTCCCAAAGCAGCATTCATGGTGATGATGGCGATGTAGGCACATACGGCCGGGACCAACACCGAATTGATAAAACGAATCAATAGATCCATGGCCAGCATCGTAATACCCTGGGTTGCGCTGGCTGTGGCTGGGGCGCCCGATATAGTAATCGCGCCCGCCATCACAGGGAGCAGCGTGGTC
>JAUMSA010000236.1 GCA_031293105.1 Butyricicoccus sp.
GTATAAGTGCATGCGCAGCGGACATACTAACACCGTATCCTTTGAGGAAAGGAAGGTGAATGCCATGTCTCGCGATCGTAAGAACACTCAGAAGAACAACGCGCAGAACCAGAAGAATACTCCGTCTTCCCAGAGCATGAAGGACTGCCCGTCTTCGCAGAATCCGAAGGGTGAATAACATCCTTCCATGATCCGATCCCCCTGATCCCATACAAAACGGGAAAGCGCCGGCCGTGTGAACCAAAAGTTCATACAGCCGGCGTTTTTTCATTCTTCGTAGACCACGGCGGTGCCCGAGGCGCTGACCATCAGCATATTGTTGCCCGACCCCAGGATTTCATAATCGATGTCTACCCCTACCACGGCGTTGGCGCCGCGGGCGATGGCACGCTGTTCCATCTCGGCCAGCGCTGCTTCACGTGCCTGCTGGAGTTCATCTTCATACGAGTTCGACCGGCCGCCAAAGAAGTTGGTCAGTCCAGCCGCAAAATCGCGGACAAAATTCACGCCCGAAATCACTTCGCCGAATACAATGCCCTTGTATTCGATAATGCGTTTGCCTTCAATCGAGGGGGTTGTTGTCGTAATCATGGCAGATGCCTCCTTATTTTTTGGCCAGGATTTCAGGGAAATCCTGCGAGATCACGGTATAAAGTTCATTGAGGCGGTCATATTCCCCGCGCAGGTACAACCAGCCAAACAGGGTTTCCAAGGCAGTGGCATAGGCATATTCCGAATGGGATGCCGCCTTGGGGATGGTTTTGGGCTTGGCGTTGCGCCCGTGACGGAACACATCGGCTTCGGCTTCGCTCAGCATGGGCAAAATGAGCTGGGCGGCGCGAAACTGGGACGATGCGCGCACCAGCGCCACCGTTTTGGCGTGCAGGCCGCGGGCGGTCTGCATACCCTGGCAAACCAGGTACGAGCGGGTCATAATTTCATAAACACCGTCCCCAATGTGGGCCAGGCCGAGCGCTGAAATGCGTCCCAGGTCGGCTTCCTCCAGTTTGGGATGTAAAAAATCAATCATGGAAAAACACCTTCCGTTTCTTCTGGTTTCAGTGTACCATGCGGCGGGGCAAAACACAAGATGCCGAAAATCCAAATCCAGCTTAAAATCTGCGGGGGATTGTGGTACAATAGGAACATGCGAAAAAAAGGAGAGAAGCAACGTGCAGCAATCCACAAGTGTGCTGGTGCGGCGGTTCGCACCTTATTTTAAACCTTATTGGCCGGTGCTGGCGCTCGATTTGTTTTGTGCCGGGCTGACGTCGGCCTGTGATATTGTCCTGCCGATGCTGGTGCGATCGCTCGCCCAGGCCGGCATGGACGACTTGGCCGGACTGACGGTGGGCTTTGTCCTGCGCCTGGCGGCCATTTATCTGGTGCTGCGCATCATCGATGTCGCGGCCAGCTATTTTATGGCCAATGTCGGCCACGTCATGGGCGCCAAGATCGAAACCGATATGCGCGCGGCGCTGTTTGGCCACCTGCAAAAGCTATCATTTCATTATTATGCGAACACCAAGGTCGGTCAGCTCATGGCACGCATCACGTCCGACCTGTTCGATGTGACCGAATTCGCGCACCACTGCCCGGAGGAATTTTTCATCGCCGGGCTCAAGATCGCGGTGTCGTTCGCCATTTTGTGTACGGTCAATGTGCCGCTGACCCTGATTATTTTTGTGATTATTCCGGTCATGGTCATCTGTTCGGCCAAGTTTAACCATAAAATGCGGGAAACCTTCCACAAAAACCGGGTACAGGTCGGCGAGATCAACGCCCAGGTCGAGGACAGCCTACTGGGGGTGCGCGTGGTGCGTTCGTTCACCGGTGAGCCGCGGGAAATCGAAAAATTTGCCGAGGGCAACCGCGACTGGCTCGCCATTAAGAAGGAAAACTACCGCTGGATGGGTGCGTTTACCTCCACTACTCGGGCGTTTGATGGGCTGATGTATCTGGCGGTCATCGTCGCGGGCGGTCTGTTTATGATTGCGGGCGCCATCGACCCCGCCGATTTCATGGCGTATATCCTGTATATCGCCACGCTGCTGGCAACCATCCGCCGCATCGTGGAATTTGCCGAGCAGTTCCAGCGGGGCATGACCGGCATTGAGCGCTTTTTTGAGGTCATGGACGTGCAGCCGGAGATCGAAGACCCAGCCGACCCGGCGCCGTTCACCGACGTGCGCGGCGACATCCGCTTTGAGGACGTGTCCTTTGCCTATGCCGACGACCCGGATACCCCGGTTTTGCAGCATCTGAATCTGGATGTGCGCGCCGGGCAGAGCGTGGCCCTGGTTGGGCCGTCGGGCGGCGGCAAGACGACTATTTGCAATCTGATTCCGCGGTTTTACGATGTGACCGGCGGCCGGGTGACCATTGACGGCATTGATGTGCGGCAGGTGCGGCTGACCGACCTGCGCCGCCAGATCGGCGTGGTGCAGCAGGACGTCTATCTGTTCTCGGGCACGATTTTGGATAATATCCTGTATGGCCGGCCGGACGCCACTCGCGAGGAAGCCATGGAGGCTGCCAAGCAGGCGGGCGCCCATGATTTCATCCTGCGCACGCCGCAGGGGTATGATACCTACGTCGGCGAGCGGGGTGTGCGTCTGTCGGGCGGCCAGAAGCAGCGTATTTCGATTGCCCGCGTCTTTTTGAAAAATCCGCCGATTCTGATTTTGGACGAAGCCACCTCGGCGCTCGATAACGAGAGCGAGCGGCTGGTGCAGGAAAGCCTGGCGCGGCTGAGCCGTGGGCGCACGGTCATCACCATCGCGCACCGGCTGTCCACCATCCGCTCGGCCGACCAGATCGTGGTACTGACCGAAAATGGTATTGCCGAACAAGGCACCCATGCGGAGCTTATGCATGAAAACGGCGTGTATGCCAGCTTAAACCGGCTGGCCGAAGGGATGTGACCCAACATGTACGAATATTCGATTCCCCAGTGGTTGATGATCTTTTATATTTACTGTTTTTTGGGCTGGGTGTTTGAATCCTGCGTGGTATCGGTCCAGCAAAAGCGGCTGGTCAACCGTGGCTTTCTGCGCGGCCCGATGCTGCCCATCTATGGGTTTGGCGCAGGGATTATGCTGCATGTATCCCTGCCGCTGGCCGGCCATCCGGTGCACATCTTTTTTGCGGGTATGATTGCGGCGACCGCGTTTGAATATGTGGTCGGCGTGGCCATGGAAGCCATCTTTAAAGTGAAGTATTGGGACTATTCCGAGCACCGGTTCCAGTTCCAGGGGCGTATCTGCTTGCAGTCGTCGCTGGCCTGGGGCGCGCTCAGTGTGCTGCTGGTTTATGTGCTGCACCCGCCGGTCGAATATCTGATTGAGCAGTTTACCACTCTGCCGCTGGTGTTTACGACCGTGGTGCTGTCGGTGTACTTTGTGACCGATGTAGTGGCTTCGGTCAAGACGGCTCTGGACTTTGCCAAGCTGCTCGAAGAACTGGACAAAAAACGGGCGGATATCAAGGCCATGCGCGACCAGTTCGCGGCCGCAGCCGGACAGAAAAGAGCCGAGTTTTCGGCGGCTGCCCAGGAGCAGTATGACCGCCTGACCGACGCGGCGCAAGACCGGCGCGAACGCCTGACGGCAACGGCCGAAAATGCACGGCTGCAAATGTACCTGGCCATTCAGGATGCCGAAGATCAGCTTAACGACGCGATTCGCAATATGAAGCGCACCCGTAAAAGTCTGGTGCGCGGCAACCCGACCTTGCGCTCGGCCAAATTTGACGAGACCCTGCGCGAGATCAAAGAGCGCTTGGGGCGCCGTAAGTGATGCAAACAGCCGCCGAAACACTCCGGCGGCTGTTTTGATGCGGAAAAAAGATTTCCCGGCGGCGCAGAGGCGCACCGCCGGGAAAGAGAGGATGGTTAGAAAATGGCAAATTAGTCTTCTGCGATCGCCATAATGGCCTTGACCGCGGTCTTGGTGTCCACCAGCGGGAACAGTTCGCTGCCCACGGTGCCCTGGAAGCCGAGCGAATCGATGTGCTTGGCAATGGCCTTGTAGTTCATGTAGCCGGTGCCCGGTTCGTGACGGCCGGGAGCGTCGGCGATGTGGATGTGGCCGATGACATCGATGTAGGTCGACAGGGTGTCCATGACCTTGCCTTCATTGAGCTCCATGTGATAGGCGTCATACAGGAGCTTGAGGCGGGGCGAACCGATGATGCGCAGCATCTCGGCGCCCATCTGGGTGGTTTCCAGGAAGTTGCCGACATGGTCGGTCAGCACGTTAAGGGCTTCCAGATTCATGTCGATCTCGTATTTTTCCGCCATCTTGGCGCAGTCCTTCAGGGTGTCGAACATGGCGCACAGCTTGACGGTATGGGAAAGTTCGGTATAATGGTTTACAACAACGCCGCCGTCACCCAGGGCGTTGGAGTGGATGGTCACGCTCTCGGCGCCGACCTTCTTGGCTGCCTTGCACGATTCCTCGAGCGCTTCGAGATACTGCTGCTTCTGGGAGGGGTCAACCAGCGAATAATCGGCATCGCCGTTGAAGCCGCTGATGCGGATACCGGCCTTTTCAGCCGCTTCGCGGGTGGCATCCAGGTCGCGGATGCGCCAATCCCAAAATTCAACGGCCACGAAGCCGTCATCCTTGGCCGCCTGGAAACGCTCCAGCCACGGCAGTTCGGTATATAAG
>JAUMSA010000284.1 GCA_031293105.1 Butyricicoccus sp.
GATTCCACCAACGCATCCGCCAGCTTATCCAGCTCCGCAGCCTTATCCGGCAGCAAGGAGGAAGCCAGAGACAGTCGCTCGTTGAGGACCTCCATGTTCTTCATCTCCTCTTCCAGGAACTTTTGCATCAGGTCGCCGGATTTGCAAGCCCAGGAACCGTTTTCGATAATGGCAAAAGTACGGTTCTGCAGGTTCAGTGCCTTCATATCCTCCAGGTAATTCTTCATCACCGGATAGATTCCCAAATTGTAGGTAACCGAAGCCAGCACCACATGACTGTACTTGAAAGTCTCGGCAATCAAATAAGACACATGGGTGTTGGATACATCGTACAGCGCCACATCGGTAACGCCCTTCTCGCAGAGTTTGGCAGCGAGTGCCTGCGCGGCTGCCTCGGTATTGCCGTACATGGAGGCGTAAACGATCAGCACACCCTTGACCTCCGGCTCATAACGGCTCCACTTGTCGTACTTGTCAATAAAGTATCCCAAGTCCTTGCGCCATACGGGACCGTGAAGGGGGCAGATATACTGAATCTGGTCCAGAATACCGCCCGCCTTTTTCAGCAGCAGCTGGATATGGGGACCGTACTTGCCCACGATGTTGGTGAGATACCGACGGGCCTCGTCAATCCAGTCCCGGTCAAAATTCACCTCATCGGCAAACAGCTTGCCGTCCAAAGCGATGAAAGAGCCAAAAGCATCGGCAGAGAACAGAACGCCATTGGTGGTATCAAAGGCTACCATGGCCTCCGGCCAGTGCACCATCGGCGCGCCCACAAAGGTGACATTGTGATCGCCAAAGGAGAACGTGTCCCCTTCCTGCACCTGGATGCACTCGTGGCCGTCCAGATGGAAGCCAAACTGACGCATGAGCATAAAGGCCTTTTCCGTGGAGATAACCTGCACCTTGGGATAGCGCAGCAGAATCTCCTCGATGGAGGCGCCGTGGTCGGGCTCCATGTGGTTGATGACCAGATAGTCCAGCGGTTTCCCATCTAACAGATACTGAATGTTCTCCAACAGCTGGCGGCAGGCCGACCAGTCTACCGTATCGAACAGAACGCTCTTTTTGTCCAGCAGCAGATAGGCGTTATAGCTGACGCCCTTGGGGATGGGATGGATGTTTTCAAACAGGGTCAGGCGATGATCGTTGGCGCCCACCCAATACAGATTTTCAGTGACCATTCTCACGCAATGCATGTTACAATCCTCCTTTACTCACGGATGACCTGTTACGCTTCAATAAACTGATCCTTGCCCTCGGCGCACTCCGGGCAAACCCAGTCTTCCGGCAGCTTTTCAAAGAGGGTACCCGGCGCAATTTCAGCATCTGGATCGCCCAACTCCGGAACATACTCGTAGCCGCAGCCGCCGCAGACGTATCGCTTGCCGATGGGTGCGTCCTTGGGAGGACGGGGCCGCTTCATCTTGACCATGGGCGGTGCCGGCTGCTTCTCTCCGGTGTCGAGCGCAGCGGTCAGCAGCGGTAGAATCTCGTTGACATCCCCTACGATGCCGTAGTCACAGTTCTTGAAGATGGGAGCCCCTGCATTCTTATTGATCGCCACAATGGTGGAGGCATCCTTGATGCCTTTGAGGTGCTGCACGGCACCGGAGATACCGCAAGCGATGTACAGATTGCCGGTGAATTTCTGGCCGGACATGCCGACATACCGGTTCAAAGGTACATACTTGAGCGTTTCCGCTACCGGACGGGAGGAGCCAACCGCCGCACCGGCAGCTTTGGCCAAATCCTCGATGAGTTTCATGTTTTCCTTTTCCCCGATGCCCTTACCGGCGGATACAACCCGCTCGGCCTGTGCAATGGGCGTATCCATGGGGATGCCAACCGTGAAGTCATGGCCGTCCTTTTTAAGGTGCTCAACCAGAGCGGCTACCTGCTCGGCCGGAGAACCGTCCCGCAGAATTACCTTCTTGCGGATACCGGTGATGGGAGCGGGCTTCTTGGGCAAGCTGGAGGAACCGCCTGCACTCTTGGGCGGCTTGCCCAGAATATGGGAGGCGATGACCACCCTCTGAATCTCGTTGGTACCTTCGTAAATGGTGGTAATCTTGGCATCTCGATAGGCGCGCTCTACCTCCATGCCCTTCATGAAGCCAGCGCCACCGTGAATCTGCAAAGCGTCGTTGGTGACTTCCAGTGCAATGTCGGAGGCGTACATCTTGGCCATCGCGGACTCCATGCCGTAGGGAGCGTGTGCTTCCTTGAGCTCTGCGGCCGAATAAACCAGGAATCGGGCACAACGGAGCTTGGTCGCCATATCCGCCAACTTAAAGGAAATGGTCTGCTGGAAACCGATGGGCTTGCCGAACTGGATGCGTTCCTTGGCGTAAGCTGCCGCCGCTTCATAGGCACCCTGTGCAATGCCGAGGGCCTGGGCTGCGATGCCGATACGGCCGCCGTCCAGGGTGGACATGGCGATCTTGAAGCCTGCGCCTTCCTTGCCCAGCAGGTTCTCCTTCGGAACCTCTACATTGTCGAAAATCAGCTCCGCCGTGGTCGAAGAGCGAATACCCATCTTATCGTAATGGTCGCCGAAATAGAAGCCCTTCCAGCCCTTCTCCACAATGAAGGCCGAAATGCCCCGGGTGCCAATATCCGGTGTGGTAACGGCAAAGACCACGTAGGTGTCCGCCTTGGGTGCGTTGGTAATGAAGATCTTGCCGCCGTTGAGGACATAGTGATCTCCCTTGAGAACAGCGGTGGTCTCGGTGCCGCCGGCATCCGAACCGGCATTTGGCTCGGTCAGGCCGAACGCACCGATCTTTTCACCCTTGGCCAGGGGAACCAGGTATTTCTGCTTCTGCTCCTCGGTGCCGTAAGCGAAAATCGGCCAGGAACCCAAAGACACATGGGCGGAGAGAATAACGCCTGCACCGCCATCGACCCGGGCCAGCTCCTCTACGGCAATGGCATAGCTCAGGGCGTCCAGCCCAGCGCCGCCGTACTCTTTGGGGTACGGAATTCCCATAAAGCCCATTTCTCCCAGCTTACGGACGGCCTCGTCGGGGAACTCGTTCTGCTGGTCCAGCATGAATGCGATGGGCTTGATCTCTTCCTCCGCAAAGGCGCGGATTTTAGCCCGCAGCTCCTCATGGGCCTGAGTTGTTTGAAACAGCATCTCATTACCTCCTTTGATTGTTAAAAAATGAAAAGTTCCGTTTTGGGCATATAAAAAGTTAAGATTCTTTCAGGATTTCCTGCAGGCTATGGGAGCGAAGCTCCTCGTCCAGCTTGTGCTGGATTTCCGCCAATTTGCTATGCACCCTACAGCCGCCGTGGCTGCTTCGCCAGGAACATCGATAATCTGGAGCCATACAAGCGCTCAGATCACTGTGCGCTCCCATGGCGACCATCAGATCATAGAGACTGACGGTGGATAAATCAGCCGCCAGCCGGCAACCACCCGTTGTTCCGCGAACCACTTGAATCAAACCGGCTTTCTCCAATTTCTTCAAGATCTTGTAGGCAAAGGACTGGGGCAGCAACTCATCCTCTGCAATCTGTCCCACGGTGTGCAGTTCTCCGTCCAGCAGGACTCGCAGGATACGGAACGCATAATCCGTTTCCCGGTTAATCAGCATTTCCGCAGCCTCCCTTCGGAATGTTTCCTTGTACCAAGCCTATCAAACTGGATAAAGTTTGTCAAGTATTCGCAGAGCATCTGATATATTTTGTTTCTTTCGCCAAATTTACACTATTTTTTTTGAGGAAAACCACGGTGCCGCGCGAAGCTTTTTGCGCGAAAAGATCATCCTACACGAGCAAGATTTTCCTTTACTTTCCTGCATATAAAAAAAACCTAGCGCTCTTCACAAACGCCAGGTTTTTTTATAATTCGTAGCCCCAATATACGGTGCCATGCGCATACGCATCGGATTGATCGACCGTAAGCGGCAATGTAACCGAACCGTCTTTTTCCAACGGACCGTCGTATATATCGACTTTTTTGAGACTGCTTCCTGCCTCATCTTCAAAAGAAAAAACAAATTTGACGCGTGGAAACGATACGCCGGTCGTGTTTTGAAAAGTTGCCTCGTAATCTCCGGCCTTCATGTGATAATGGCCGTCAACCGGCTGCTTATCCCATACGTTCCATTCTGGAATAATGCGCTTTAGTTCTGCCAGCAATTTCTCATCAATATCCGGATTGGCTCCCATTTGATAGGTTAGATCCTCTACTCCGGTTTGTTCGGTTGGGTCGCTGGACGACTCCGGTTTAGTTGAATCGCTGGGCGGCTCCGGTTCAGCTGGAGGTTCTATGGGAGTCTCCGATTCTTTTTCGGTCATCTGGGCCATAATATCTTCCATACTGGCAACAAAGGGGCCCCATTTGTCATGCAGCAACCCATATAGCGAAAAAGAAATCAGGGCAATCCCTAAAATGACCAGCACGGATAGTACGACATTTTTCACACGATTTCGCATTTTCATTCACGACCCTATCCCGATATTCAGCCAGTGGATGGAACGTCTATGTAGTGTAAAATGCTGTGCCTTACCGAGCAGCTACGGTATCCAAATCGGTCACCCATGTGCCGACAGTGTAGGCATTGGCTTCCTTCTTATCATCCGACTTTGTCAGCATATCCTTGACTTTCAGTCCACCAAATACCAAACCGCCAATGACGAGCAGTAGCACAATTACGAGCAAGATTCTTTTGATAATCTTGCCGCCTTTGCGGCCACCCTTTTCCTCTTCCTCGTCTTCGTCTTCGGTCGGCTTATTCTTTTCCCGATAAATACGTTCCAATTCAAAACGATTTAATTCCGGGTCGGCTTGATAGATGCTATCCGGGAAGGTGACATGGGTACCACATTTCGGGCATGTCCCAGCGCCTCCTGCCTCACATCTGAGTTTTTGTTTGCATTTTGGACAGGCAATGATAACACGCTCCACATTGTCCATATTCTCCCATCCCTTTCAAAGTTCGTTGGTATGTTATAAATATCGACCACTTGGAAAGACGAAATAACCATTTTATAAAAGATCTCTCAAAAAAAGATTCTGGCCTTCCCTCAGCATGACAAAAGCCCCTGCATGCAGGAGTGGACTGCCCCAGATTGTGCGGACAGTACGAAAAAGAGCCCTGGTAGGAAAGATTGAGTTTTAAGCGGAGAGGCGTCGCGCAAGCGGCGCCTCTCCAGTCTTTAGCTGGATGCGCTCATGGTTGTAAAAGTAGATGTAG
>JAUMSA010000234.1 GCA_031293105.1 Butyricicoccus sp.
TCGGAGGTCGATCGTTATGAAGAGAAATATGGAACAGTGGACTCGCGAATTGCTGGAAGCTAAAACGAAAAAAGCGCTGCCGGTGCTTTCTTTCCCGTGCATTCAACTTCTGGACATTACCGTAAAGGAACTGATTTCGGACAGCGACCTGCAGGCGCGCGGCATGAAAGCAGTTGCCGACCGGACCCCCAACGCGGGCGGCGCCGTCAGCCTGATGGACTTGTCTCTGGAAGCGGAATGCTTTGGCGCCCCCATCCGGGTATCGGACGATGAGGTGCCGACGGTAACCGGTCCGGTTATCTCCACCGAGGTCGAGGAGGACGAGCGCATGGAGCAGGCCGAGGCGCTCCAAGTACCGTCCATTGGTGCAGGCCGCACCCAGATTTACATTGACGCTATCGAAAAGGCCCTGGGCCTGATCGAGGACCGTCCGGTCTTTGCGGGCGTTATCGGGCCGTTCTCGCTGGCAGGCCGCCTGCTGGACGTTACCCAGTCGCTGATTTATTGCTACGAAGAGCCGGATATGGTGCATGTTGTGCTGGAAAAGTGCACCCAGTTCATCACCGAGTACATCAAGGCGTACAAGGCCATCGGTGCAAACGGCGTCGTCATCGCCGAGCCGCTGGCTGGTCTGCTGTCCCCGACGCTTGCGCAGGAGTTCTCGGGTGATTATTGCAAGCGCATCGTGCAGGCCGTACGCGATGAGAATTTTGCCGTCATCTTCCACAACTGCGGCAATACGGCCAACATTACGATGGATTCCATCTTCTCCTGCGGCGCAAACGCCTATCACTTCGGCAATGCGGTTGATATGGCCGAGATCATGGAAAAGGCGCCGGCGGACATCATCTGCATGGGCAACATCGACCCGGCGGGCGAGTTCCGCAACGGTACGCCGGAATCCATCCGTGCAAAGACGCTGGAAGTCATGGGCAAGTGCTGCAGCCATCCGAATTTTGTCATCTCCTCGGGCTGCGACATCCCGCCGCTTTCGAGCTGGGACAACATCGACGCTTTCTTTGCAGCAGTGGACGAGTTTTACGGACGCTAAAGAAAAAAGTCAGGCGATTTCGCCTGACTTTTTTTCGGGCCGCCGGGGTTCCCGGCGGTTATTTTGTCTTTTTGGAGCGGCTTTCCCGGTATTTTCCGGGCGCGACTCCGGTCTGCTTTTTAAAGATACGGGTAAAGTAGCTCTGGTCGTCAAAGCCGACCGCGCAGGCGATTTCGGCAATGGAAGTGCCGGTCGAGCGCAGCAGGACCTTGCTGCGCTCGATGCGCAGACGGTTGACGTATTCGGTGAACGTACAGCCCAGTTCCTCCTTGATGATGCGGCAGAAATAGGACTTGGACAGATACACCTGCTCGGCCACCTGGTCGAGTGAAAGCTTGTCGGCCAGGTGCTCTTTGATGTACGCCGTGGTCTTGAAGATCACGTTTTGATGCTTGATGTCGTTGAAGTCAAACACAAAGCTGACAAACTTATGTAAGATCGCCCCCACCCAGCGGTTGAGCACCTCCGGGGTGGTGAAGGAATCGACCTGCTGTTCATAGCGGCAGCACAGGTTGAAAATTTCGTCCACGTCCGCGCCGCCGTCAATGGCTGCCCGGCTCATCAGAACCAGCAGCTCGCGGACGCGTGCCTTGATGATGTTCAGATCATTGCCGGCAATGCAGTACAGATGCATAAGCAACTCGTTGAGCAGACCCTGTGCGGCCTCCTTATCGCCCGAGCGCACATGCTCCTGTAAGCGGCGTTCGGTCTCGATCGGATAGGTGCGCGGCCCGGCTTCGTCGGACGAAAGGTCATACATCATTTGCAGCATGTCGGCCTGGCTGCCCGAATCGACGTCAGGCGGCAGCGAATCGAGCGCAAACGAGGACACGGCGGCGGCGACAATCTCGCTGAGCGAGCGGGTTTGGGCCGTGGTCAGACGCGGCACGTCATCGAGCGGGTCGGGCTCGGCCAACGGGTCCTCAAAGGGGTCGTCCTCACTGTTGGTCATGATGATCGGGCCGATGATGATGCAATACTGCATGGTTTCCCCGGTTTGAAGTGGCGGGGTGGCGATGAATGTCAGGCCGCGCGGACAATAATAGATGTACTTGCCGTCCCACCGTTCGGCTTCATAGGCACCGTATAAATGGGTGTTGTAAGCGCTGCAAGTGGAAGGATGCAGACTGCAATCCAGATGAAAGGGCGGCAGACAAAACTCCTGCTTGCCGATGTCAAGCAGCGTGGTATGGACGCCGGTTAAAGTTTGGATATGCTGGCAAAGATGCAGGCAGCGATCATATAATTCCATAAAAGGGACCTCGCTTCCATCGGAGGGATGAGAAGAAAGCGGCATGACGCACAGGCATCATGCCGCCATGTTTCAAAAAAGGCTGGACTTTACTTGTGATAGAGCTTCTTAGTCTGATGGACCGGCGAGCAGGTTAGGTTCATCCCTAACTTTTTGAACACGCCGTCATCGACCTGGGCCAGGATGACCGAAGAATGCACTTCCGAACCCTTGAGGGCGCCCAGCTGCTGCATTGCCAGATCGGCCGCCGGGTTGGTGGCTGCCGAGATGGACAGGGCAATGAGCACTTCATCGGTGTGCAGACGCGGGTTGTGGTTGCCCAGGCCACGGATCTTCAGCCGCTGGATGGGCTCAATAATCAGCGGCGGCAGCAGGTGCAGCTCATCGGGCAGACCGGCCAGATGTTTGAGGGCATTGAGCAGCGCAGCGGCCGAAGCGCCCAGCAGCGACGAGGTGCGGCCGGTGACAATGGTGCCGTCCGGCAGTTCGATAGCTGCCGCCGGGTTGCCGGTCTCCTCGGCCTTCTTTTCGGCCACGGCAATGACCGGACGGTCGGCCGGCGAGATCTTGGCCTGGTTCATGAGCAGTTCGATCTTATGCGCACAGCTTTCATCGGCGCGGCCCATGCGGGCGTCGCACCGGGCCTGATAGTAGCGGCGGATGATCTCCTGACAGGAGGCTGCCCGGCAAACTTCGTCGTCCAAAATGCAATTGCCCGCCATGTTGACACCCATATCGGTCGGCGAATGGTAGGGGCTTTCCCCGGCGATCTTTTCAAAGATGGCGTTGACGACCGGGAAAATCTCGACGTCGCGGTTGTAGTTGACCGTCGTGACACCATAGGTCTCCAGATGGAAGGGGTCGATCATGTTGACGTCGTTGAGGTCGGCCGTAGCCGCTTCATAGGCCAGGTTGACCGGATGCTTGAGCGGCAGGTTCCAGATCGGGAAGGTCTCGAACTTGGCATAGCCGGCCGAAACACCGCGCTTGTATTCGTGGTAGAGCTGGGACAGGCAGGTTGCCATCTTGCCCGAACCCGGGCCGGGTGCGGTGACCACGACGAGCGGGCGGGAGGTTTCGATGTATTCGTTGCGGCCATAGCCCTCGTCGGATACGATTAGGGGGACATTGCTCGGATATCCGGCGATCGGATAATGGGTATAGACCGGCACGCCCAGGGCAATCAGCCGCTTTTTGAAGGCGTCGGCCGCAGCCTGTCCGGCATATTGGGTGATGGCTACGCTACCAACGTACAGCCCAATGCCGCGAAACGCATCGATCAGGCGCAGTACGTCCATGTCGTAGGTGATGCCGATGTCGGCGCGGACCTTGTTCTTTTCAATGTCGCCCGCCGAAATGACGATGACGATTTCAGCGTCGTCTTTCAGCTGGGTCAGCATGCGCACCTTGCTATCGGGTGCAAAGCCGGGCAGCACACGGGACGCATGGTAATCGTCAAACAGCTTGCCGCCAAACTCCAGATAAAGTTTGCCGCCAAACTGCGCGATGCGCTCCTTGATGTGCGCCGACTGCATGGCGAGGTATTTGTCGTTGTCAAAACCGATTTGTTTCATACACGTTCCCCCTGCGATCTTCAAATTAATTCTCACCCTCTATTGTAATGAATTTTTGGCTTCTTTACAAGACTTCGCCGTAATTTCTTTGCCGCACTTTGCACAGCTTGTGGGAAAAGGGAATTTCATTGACAAATCGAAAAACGACGTTGTACAATATACACATAAATAAAAGGAAAAGAGGGAAGTATATGCAAACAAATGTCAAAAAAACGCTGCGCGCCAGCATGCTGGCAGCACTGTGCGCTGTGATGTGCTGCTTTTCGGCGGCTGCGCTGACCGAGGGGGACTGGGAGTATCAGCTGCTGGGCAACGAAGCGCAGATCACCGGTTACAACGGCGCCGGCGGCGACATTGTCATCCCGTCGTCGATCGGCGGCGCAACGGTGACGGAGATCACAGATATTTGGAAGATGTTCTCGCACAAGGCGACCTCGATCACCTATCCCGGCACGATCAAGGAAGCGAATTTCTACTGCTCGCATGGATGGGAAGAATTGGAGAGCGTCACATTCAGCGAGGGCGTGGAGAGCATAACCGATGGCAGTATTATGCAAGAATTTCCCAATTTGACGGAGATCCATTTACCTTCCACACTCCAGTCGATCAGCGATCACGCCTTCCGCAATACCGGCATCAAGCATATCACGCTGCCGGCGAGTGTCAAGACGATCGGGGACAGTGCGTTTTCGGGTTCTGCGCTCGAGAGCGCAGACCTGAGCGCCTTGCGGAACGCTGAGCTTGGTAGGGGCCTGTTCGAGAATTGCAAACAACTGACCGAGATCAAACTTCCACCCGATCTCCAAACCATTCCGCAGAGCCTGGCAGAATATTGCGACAACCTGCAACACATCGACATCCCGGCGTCGGTCACGGTGATCAAAAACGTGGCTTTTCGGGGATGTGACCTGCGGCAGGTCTATCTGCCGGCCGGACTGAAGGACACCGGCGCGGGCACATTCAACGACAATCCGAACCTGACCGAGCTGATCATCCCGTACGGTGTGACCTCGGCCAGCTCGGGCGGCAGCTACAGCTTTGGTCTGGCAAGAGATTGCGAAAACCTCCGGGCGGTCTACGTGCCGGATACCGTAACAACAATGGGTGTCAGCTTCATCAAAGACAGCCCGAACGCGATCGTCTACTGCGGCGCAGGCTCGTACGCCGAGTCGTTCTGTAAGGAATACAAGATCTCCTACAAGATCGACCCTTCGGTCAATGCCACCGTCCATGTGCTTTACAACGGCAAGCGCATCTCCTTCGGCGACCAGGGGCAGAACCCGGTGATCGAAAACGGGCGCACGCTGGTGCCGCTGCGCGCGATTTTTGAAACCATGGGCGCAACCGTTGGCTGGGATGCGGCGACCTCTACCGTCACCGCCACCCGCGGCAGCACGACCATCCAGTTGACACTGGGCAGCCAGACGCTGTACAAAAACGGCGTGGCTGCTGCCACCCTTGATGTACCCGCCAAGACGCTCAACAGCCGTACGGTCGTTCCGGCCCGCGCGGTTGCGGAAGCGTTCGGCGCAAGCGTTGGCTGGAATGCTGCCGGCCAGATCGTGACGATCGACGAATAACCCTTGCATATGCAAACAGCCCTTCCGGTCGGAAGGGCTGTTTTTTGGTGTGCGGTGAATTATACTATCAAGTGCAACACTTTAGGAAAATAAAAAGAAGTTCATACAGAA
>JAUMSA010000338.1 GCA_031293105.1 Butyricicoccus sp.
TGAGGCAAGTGGTTGACATGGAAAAACTGACCAGATATAATGGGAGAGGTTATTCGACCGACCGGTCGGTCGGAAACGAAATTTCGGTCATATTGTCGGAGAAACGGAGGTACCTGGAATGATCGGAAAAAGAGGAGCCGCCATGCTGGCAGCGGGCTTGCTGGCGGTCGGTCTAACCACACCGGCGGGCGCCATTGCGGGCATGGATGCCGGGCTGGCACTGACCTTGGGCGGCGCGCAGGCCGCGATTGATACCAGCATGTCGGAAAGCGGCGTCACCCCGCCGTTGCAGGACAGCAAATCCATCGGCTTTTACGGGCTGGAAAAGACCATACGGGCCAACAACCAGACCATTCAAAGTTTGCAAAAGACCCTGGCCAGCATCGGCTCGACCGATGTAGAAAGCCAGTTTGTCAATCAGTACATTGGTTATGAGAACCAGAATACCCAGCTCCAGCAGCAGGTCGATAAGTACCGAGAGTCGGCAAAAGAACTGCAGGATGCAGCGAATAAATTGCCAGATGGTCAAGATGATTCTATGAAAGCAGCCCTTAACGCGCAGGCTCAGCAGATGGAAACTCTGGCCGATCAGGCGCAAAGCACTATAAATGCGAACAAACTTATGATAGCTGGTCTGGATGATGCGCAGGATGATGCGCAGGAGCAGCTGGACGACACCTATGCCACGACCAAAAAGCAGGTGGAAAACTCGGCCGATCAAATCGTCGTGGGCGCTCAGACGCAATACATCTCGCTGTGCACCATGCAGGACAACATCGAAGCGCTCGACCGCTCCATCGCGGCCGTTGACCGCCAGCTTCCGGTGATTGAGAAGGAATATGAAATCGGTATGGCCACGGCGCTGGACGTGGAAACCCTCAAAAACCAGCGGGCCGCCTACGTATCCAGCAAGCTGACGCTGGAAAATCAGATTGCCGCCATCGAAAACAGCCTGTCGCTCACGCTCGGCAACGACGCGGGTACGACCGTACACGTCCAGAAGGTGCCCGAAGTCACCGCCCGGCAGCTGCGGGATATGAACTATGAAAAAGACCTGGAAGAGGCCAAGACGAACAGCTACACCATCTGGCAAAAGCGGGATGCGCTGCGCAAAGCCTCCAACGACTACGAAGACGATGTAACCTCGACGCTCGATGCGTACAATGCGGCTAAGATCGACTTGGCTGCCGCGCAGGAACAGGTGGAAAATGATTTCCGCAAGCTGTTCAACGACGTGAGCGAGAAAAAACGATTGGTCGATCAGGCCGAAAGCGACCTGGAACTGGCTGAGAGCAACTACAAAGTCACCGAAACCAAGTACCAACAGGGTATGATCTCCAAATTGGAATATGAGAACGCACAAGATACCCTGGAAACGGCCAAAGCGGCGATTACAACCGCCGAGAGCAACCTGTTTACCGCGTATAATACCTATGACTGGGCCAAGCGCGGCGTGATGTAAATCGGCAAAAAGGAGAAACCAAGATGAAGCAAACCAAACGGTTCCTGGCGCTCGGCATGGCAGCTTGTCTGCTGCTGCTCGGCGCCTGCGGCAAAAACGGCGCCGGCGATTCCTCCGAAGAGGAGGAACTCAAGTCCACGGCCGTGGAAGTACAGACGGTCGCCCAGGGGGAAATGGCAGCCTCCAACACCCTGGCCGGTCAGGTCACCCCGGTCGAGTCCATTCAGGTGTTCCCCATGCTGGCCGGCCAGGTGCAGACCCTGAACGCGGCTGAGGGCCAGGTGGTGAGTCAGGGCGATACCCTCTTTACCATCGATACCTCGACCGTCACCTCTACCCTGAGCGCGTTGCAGCAGAGCTATAACGCGACCAAGACGGCCACCGACCAGGCGATTTCCAGCGCAAAGATCGGCGTGCAGAACGCCGAACTCGCGGTGACCCAGGCGCAAACCGCGCTGGATAACACCAACGCCCTGTTTGAAGTGGGCGCGGCGTCCAGCCAGCAGGTCACCCAGGCCGAGCAGGCTGTACAGCAGGCGCAGGCCGCTTTGCAGCAGGCGCAGGCCAGCGTGCAGCAGGCCCAGGCGTCGCAGCAGTCCTCCCTGGCCCAGATTCAGGCGTCCATTGACCAGATTCAGGCCCAGGCGGCTCTGGGTACGGTCACTGCGCCGGTATCCGGCAAGATTACCGACGTCAACATCACCCTGGGCGGCATGGCAGCCCAGAGCACCCCGGCGGTCGTTATCGCCAAGGACAGCGCGCTGATGGTTTCGGTTTTTGCCAGTGAAAATGTGCGCGGCGGCTTACAGGTCGGCGATGTGGCCGATGTGACCATTGAATCGATCTCCCCCGAACCGATGCAGTGCGCCATCCGCACCGTGGCCGAAACGGCCGATGCGCAGACCAACCTCTATGAAATCACCCTTTACTTACCCGAAGGCATCGATCCGCCCATCGGCGCCTTTGCCGATGTGACGCTGTACACCGACCGCCGTGACAGCGCCATCCAGATTCCCACCGAGTCCATCCTGACCGACGGCGAGGAACAGTATGTGTTTGTGGTCAACAACGGCGTGGCAGCCAAGGTCACCATCCAGACCGGCCTGGTCGGCGATGGCGTAACCGAGATCACAGGCGGCCTGACCGGCGGTGAATCGTTGGTCGTCAAGGGACAGAGTTACCTGTCCGACGGCGCAGCGGTGCGGGTTGTCGACGGGGAGGAATAAAATGAAAACAGCGGCCTTTTGTATCCGGCACCGGGTCACGACCATCATGGTGTATGTCATGGCTGTGATTTTCGGTATCATGGGTTTCACCTCCCTGCCCCTGGCGATGATGCCGGACATCGAGCTGCCCATGGCCATCATTATGACCACCTACGCAGGCGCTGGCCCGGAAGAGATCGAAAACCTGGTCACCAAGCCCATCGAAAGCGCGTGTGCCAGTGTGGCGGGCATGGAAGAATTGCAGTCGCAGTCGAGTGAAAACTCGAGCATCGTCATGGTGACGTTCTCGGACGGCACCGATCTGGACGAAGCGCTCACCGACCTGCGCGACAAGATCGACCAGGCCAAGTCCATGCTGCCCGACGACGCTTCGGCGCCCACGGTCATGAAAATGGACGTCAGCTCCATGCCGGTGGTCATGATCGGCCTGCGCGGCGCCGATTTGGCGCAGCTGCAGCAGATTGCCGACGATGACATCACCCCGGCGCTCGAACGCATCGACGGCGTGGCGTCGGTCACGGTTTCGGGCGGCTATGACGATGAAGTTTCCATCCAGACCCATGCCGACCAGATGAACGGCTATGGGCTGAGTATCTCCTATATTTCGCAGATTCTGGCGGCCGAAAACGTCGCCATCCCGGCGGGCGATGTGGATAACGGCTCGCAGTCGCTGTCGGTGCGCACCACCGGTGAATTTGATTCGGTCGATGATATTGCCAATATGCTCATCCCCCTGCCCACGGGCGGCAGCGTGCGCCTGGGCGAAGTGGCCGACGTATCCATGCAGCCGACCGACCAGGACGCCATCGCCAAGATCGACGGCGAACCGTGCGTCATCATCACCGTGCAGCAGCAGTCGGACTCCAACACCGTGGACGTGGCCGACCGCGTCAAGGCACAGCTCGACACCATCACCGAGGAAAACCCGACGCTCGATTGGTCGCTTCTGATGGACCAGTCGGACTACATCAACCTGTCGGTCGATTCGGTGGTGCAGAACATCGTGCTGGGCGTTGTGTTGGCGGCGCTCGTGCTGCTCATCTTCCTGCGCGATTTGGGCGCAACAACGGTTATTGCCATTTCCATGCCGGTTTGTATCATTTCGGTCTTTCTGGTCATGACCGTCCTGGATATCACCATGAACATGATGAGTCTGGGCGGCCTGGCCATGGGCGTGGGCATGATCGTGGATAACTCGATTGTTGTGCTGGAAAACATCTTCCGCTACCGCTCGGACGGCTTTAGCCGCTGGGATTCGTGCACCAAGGGCACGGCCGAAGTTTCGCTGTCCATCACAGCCGGTACGCTGACCACCATTGCGGTGTTCCTGCCCATCGGTCTGGCCGGTGGCCTGGCGGGCATGATGTTCAAGGAATTTTCGATCACCATTTCGTCGCTGCTGTTTGCGTCCCTGTTCATCGCGCTGACGCTTGTGCCGCTGCTGTGCTACATCCTGCTCGACCGCGGCAAGGAAAAGCGCCGTCTGACCGGCCAAAAGGGCGACATTGCCGACCGACCCATGCTGCGCGGCTACAAAAAGCTGCTGCGGCTGTTCATCACCCAGCGCAAGATCGCGGTGCTGGTATCGCTCGCGCTTCTGGTGGTATTTGGTCTGTCGATTGGTCTGGCCGGGTTTGAGCTCATGCCCGCCACCGACGAAGGACAGCTCAGCGTATCGATTGAAATGCCGGTGGGCGCCGAGCTGGAGGAAACGGCCGAAATCGCCGACCGGGTAACCGATATCGCGGTGGACACCATCCCAGAACTGGAAAGCATCTATTACACCACGGGCGGCACCTCGATTTTGGGCGGCGGCACCTCGCTGACCATCGATGTGGGCTCCAAAAAAGACCGTGACCGGGGTGTTGAAGAAATTGCAAATACCCTGCGCGACGATTTGGCCGATATCGCAGGCTGCGAACTGACCGTGGAAGCGACCAGCACGACCGGCATGATGACATCGAGCGGCAGCGCGGTTTCGATTTCGCTGCGCGGCAACGATTACGATGCCCTGACCGAAACGGGCGACCGGCTGGTGCAGGCGGTCTCTGCCCTGCCCGACGCGATCGATGTCAAGTCCTCGGCTGCCGACCAGGTGCCGCAGGTGGACATCACCCTCAAGCGCACCAGCGCAGCGCGCTATGGTCTGAATGCGTCCACCATCGGCGCGGCTGTGCGCAGCGAATTGGACGGCTCGACAGCCACCAAACTGAAAGTGGACGGCGAAGAGATCAACGTTAGCGTCAAGGGTGACAGCCGGTCGAGCACCAGCCTGGACGCGCTGCGCGCGGTCTCCATCCCGACCAGCACGGGCGGTTCGGTGCCGCTGAGCGTGGTCGCCGATGTGCAGGTCGTGCAGGCGCCCCAGCAGATCAGCCGCGACAACCAGAGCCGCACCATTACGGTCACCGCGGGCACCAAATCGGACGATGTGGTCGCCTTTGACCAGCAGGTGCAGGATATTTTGGCTGATTTTGACTTGCCAGACGGCATAGACGTCGAAACCGGCGGCGAAATGGCCGATATGGCCGAATCGTTCGGCTCGCTCGGCCAGGCGCTGGTCGTCGGCCTTGGACTGATCTATTTCATCCTGGCCAGCCAGTTTGAATCGTTTATCATGCCGGTCATCGTCATGATGATTCTGCCCACTGGCCTGATCGGTTCGCTGTTCGGCCTGCCGCTGACCGGACAGAAGATCTCCATTGTGGCCTTTATCGGCGTCATTATGCTGGCCGGTACGGTGGTCAACTCGTCCATCGTTCTGGTTGACTACATCAACACCCGCCGCAAGCGGGGCGAAGACAAAAATACGGCCATCCTAAACGCGTGTCCGCGCCGTATCCGGCCGGTGCTGATGACCACCCTGACCACCATCCTCGGCCTGCTGCCCATGGCGTTCGCCCAGGGCGAAGGCTCGGAAATGATGGCGCCTATGGCGGTGGTTATGATTACCGGTATGGTGGTTTCCACCATTGTCACGCTGTTCTTTACGCCCGTGTACTATTCGCTGATCGACAGCGTATCCGAGCGCTTTAAAAATCGTAAGGGCCGTAAAAACGGCAAAAATGGGGACTCGGGCGACGAAGAGCCGATGCCGCCGCTGGAGCTTGAAACAAAGGAGGAAGGCGTTCATGTCTGAAGCGCGGGAAAACCGGCGCAGCGCCATTTTGCATGCCGCCTGCAAGGAATTTTCCGAAAAAGGCTTTGCAGGCGCCAAAATTGAGGAGATTGCCCGTAAGGTCGGCATCGGCAAATCGACCGTGTATGAATATTTCCCGTCCAAGACCGACCTGCTCGAACAGGCTGCCGATTGGATGATCGGCCGGGTGGCCGGGGACGTGCGAAAAATCATGGAGAGTTCGGACAGTTTTGCCCAAAAGACCCGCGCCTATGTGCTGTATATGTGCGGCGTGATGCAGCACATGGGGCATGGCATGTTGTATATGCATGGGGACAACAAAGAGCTTCTGTGCGTGATTCGGCGGTGTACCCGGCAGTTTTTCCAAAACATTATGGACGCTGCCATGGAAGCCGTGCGGAGCGGTCAGCAGAGGGGTGAACTGCGCGAAGGCATCGATGCGCGTGCGGTGGCAACTCTGATGATTACCCTCCCCTCTCCCCTGATGGCCGAGCAGCTCGATGCCGAAGGCGAGCAGGCCCTCGACCACATGATCGAGCTGATGCTGCATGGCATGGCGCCCCAATAAAAAGTGATAGCCCGGCGGGTTAGCCCGCCGGGATTTTCTTTGGGCGATTGACAAACGCCCCAAAACACGATAAGCTGAAAGCAGACTGATAAAAAGCGAGGAATGCAAACTATGCTGACAACCGGTATCCAAGGCAAAAAAGAAATCACGGTCACCGAAAACCTGCTGGCCAATCAGGTCGGCAGCGGCCTGGTGGCTGTTTATGCAACCCCGATGATGATTGCAGGTATGGAAGGTACGGCCGCAGGCTCGGTGGCCGACGTGCTTGACCCCGGCAAGACTACCGTGGGCATCCAGATGAACGTCAGCCACGTGGCTGCCACCCCGGAAGGCATGAAGGTGCGGTTTGAAACCGAACTGACCGAGATTGCCCCGAACGGCAAGATTTTGACCTTCCGCGTGGCCGCATACGACGAGGCGGGCCTGATCGGCGAAGGCACCCATCAGCGCGCGATTGTCGATAAGGAGCGCTTTGAAGCCAAGGCACAGGCCAAAAAGGCGTAAATAAAAAAGACCGTTCCCCGGCCGGGGAACGGTCTTTTTTTTTCAGTGAAACAAGGCGCGGATGGCGTCCATATTGTCCATGGCGAGTTGGTAGCCGTGGTCATAGCTGCGGTGCAGGACGGACACGTCCTTTTCAAACGAGTGCAGTTGCATCTGCGGCCGTAGGATGACCGTATCGTTGGGGGCACGGCGCTCAAGCGCATCCAGCAGTAGGGTGGTCTGGTTGTAGCGGTCGGCACGGTGCAGCATGGTCTGCTCCATGGCCGGGAACCGGCGCCGCATGGCCCGTGCGCCCAGGCGCACATAGGGCGTGGTGGTTTTCCAGTAGCCCGCCGGACGGGTCAGCACGACCAGATTGCGGCGGCTGCCGTCGCGTAGCGCCTGCGCAATCGGGATGGAATCGGCCACACCGCCGTCGTAATAGGGCGTGCCGTCCATCTCAATGGGCGGGAACATGTGCGGCAGCGCGCAGGTCGCGCGCAGCATGGTGCATGGCCGGTCGAGTTGCATGCCGTCCAGGTATTCGGCCTTGCCCGTCAGCGCGTTGGTCACCCCAACCCGCACCCTCCCCCGATAGCGGTGGAAGGTTTCCCAGTCAAAGGGCACCAGACGGTTGGGCACCTCGTCAAAGACAAAGTCCAGCCCAAAAATCGACCCGCATTTCGGGAAATTCTCCAGGGACAGATAGCGTTTGTCGTTGCGGTAGGTGGTGAAGATGCGCAGGTTGCGGCCGCGCTGGCCGGCCAGATAGGAAAAGGCATAGGTGATGCCGGCCGACACACCGGATACATAGTCGAACATCAGCCCTTCATCGAGCAGGGCGTCGAGCACGCCGCAGGAGAACACCGGACGGAAGGTGCCGCCCTCCAAAATTAGTCCGGGCATGGGGCGCTCCCCCCTTCCCCGGCAAGCGCGAAGTCGATCTGGCCGTTTGCGCGATTGGCGCCAATCAGGCGCACGTGCACGGGCGTGCCGATGGTGTAGCGCACCCCGCTGCGGTTAAACAGCACCATTTTTTGATCGTCGTATTCGTAGTAACCGGGCAGTGCTTCCACCCGGATGAGGCCCTCGGCGCCGTTTGGCAGGGCAATGAACAGCCCAAATGCCTGCACGCCCGACACCTCGCCGTCAAATTCCTGCCCGAGGAACTGCTCCATATAGGCGGCAATATACAGCTTGTCAATCTCGCGCTCGGCCGTGTCGGCGGCGAGTTCGCGGGTGGTCGATTGGCTGGCCGCGTTTTCGACAAAGGTATAGTCGGCGCGGGTAAAGGCTGCGCCATCGAGTGCACGCGTCAGCATGCGGTGGGTGGCGAGGTCCGGATACCGCCGGATGGGCGAGGTAAAATGCAGATAATACTTGGCCTGCAAGCCGTAATGGCCCAGATTTTCCTCCGAATAGCGCGCGCGTGCAAGCGAACGCAACAACAGAGTTGGCAGCGCGCGCTGACGCGGGTCGCCCGCCGCCTGGTCAAGCACGGCCTGAAGCTGGCGGGTATCCTGCGGTTTAGAGGGGTCGATGCGGTGACCGAACGGCCGGGCAAACTGGGCAAAAATACGCAGCTTTTCCGGGTCCGGGTTCTCGTGCACGCGGTACACGGCCGGGTGGTTGTGGGTGTCCATAAATTGGGCGACCGCCTCGTTGGCTTGGAGCATGAATTCCTCGATCATCTTTTCGGCGCGGCCGCGCGGACGGTAGAATACATCCACCGGTTCGCCCTGCTCGTCCACCGCGATTTCGGCTTCCGGAATGTCCAAATCGAGCGCGCCGCGCTCCATGCGATGGCGGCGTAGTACATCGGCCAGATCGGCCATTTTACGGGCTGTATCGACCAGAAAAGCGTATTTTTGGCACAGTTCGGCGTCGCCGTCCAGAATTTTATTCACGTTGTTGTAGGTCATGCGCGCCTTGGAACAGATGACCGATTTGGCAAACTCGGCCTTATGACAGCGGCCATCCGGCCCGATCTCGAGGAAGGCCGAAAAGGCCAGTCGGTCCTCCCCTGGTACGAGCGAGCACAGCCCGTCGGACAGGGCAAACGGCAGCATGGGCACTACGTGGCCGGGATAATAGACCGAGGTGCCGCGCTGGTAGGCTTCGGCGTCGAGCGGACTGCCTGATGTTACATAATGTGACACGTCTGCGATGTGCACGCCGAGTTGCACGCGGCCATTGGCCAGAGGCGTGAGTGATATGGCGTCGTCAAAGTCCTTGGCGTTGTCGCCGTCGATCGTGAAAATGAGTTCGCTCCGCAGATCGCGCCGTCCGGCGTAGGCATCCGCCGGGACACGGTCGCCCAGCGAGTCGGCCTGCTGCTGCACATCGGCCGGGAAAGCTTCCTGGATGCCGTTTTCGTGCAAAATGGCCGCAATGGACGCCTGCATGGTTCCGTTTTTGCCGAACACTTGCACGACTGCCGCCTGCGGCAGCACCCGGCCTTCGCCGTAATACATCATGCGCGCCGCAACTTTGTCGCCCGGCTGTGCCCCAGCTAAATGAGCCTTGGGCAGCATGATTTCGGACGGATATTTCCTGCTGGACGGCTCCAAAACGAACGATTTGCCGCGCTGGCGCACCGCGCCCACAATCTCGGCGCGGCTGCGCTCCAGGATGCGCGCCACAGCGCCTTCGCGGCGGCGGGTGCCGTCCCGGCGGCGGCCGTCCTCACCCAGCCGGACGAGCACATGATCGCCCTGCCAGGCGCCGCCATCTGCGTGGGGCGGGATGAAAATATCACCCTTGTCGTCCTTTTCGTCCGGGGCGACAAAGGCAAAACCGCGCTCGGTCGCCAGGAACGTGCCGGCGATATAACCGTAATGAGAGGCCTGGGCCAGACGGTTCTTTTTGTTTTTGACAATTTTTCCGCTGGCGGTCAGGCGCTGGATGCAGTCGGCAAGCGCCTGTTTGCCGACGCCCGGCAGCTGACGGCGCAGTTCCTCCTGCCGCTGGGGCCGCGCGAGCAACTGAAAGACCTTTTGGTCGAGCGAATCCATAAGATGCCCTCCTTCCGGGTAATGGGGATGCTTTCATTATACGCCCCTACCCGGCAATTTAAAAGAAGGAAACGGAAAAGGTGGGTAAACAAAAACGCTCCTTGAAAGGATACTACGACGCAAGGCGCACGCCGGGGTATCGAACCCACGGCGTACGCAGGCTCTCGGCCAGCCGAGGGCGACTGGCCGAAACACACGCCCTAAAAAACAATCCCCCGGATTGTTTTTTGCCCGGCAGAGCCGAGCCGGGCTTTCGAGCCTCGTCGATTCAGCAAAAAAAGACCGTCTATCTTAGATAGACGGTCTTTTTTTGGAGCGGATGACGAGGCTCGAACTCGCTACCTCCACCTTGGCAAGGTGGCGCTCTACCAGATGAGCTACATCCGCATGTTTGGTGCCTCCGGGCGGAATCGAACCACCGACACGGGGATTTTCAGTCCCCTGCTCTACCGACTGAGCTACAGAGGCAAAATTGGCGACCCGGAAGGGACTTGAACCCTCGACCTCTGGCGTGACAGGCCAGCGCTCTAACCGACTGAGCTACCGGGCCACTTGCAAAGTGCTTTATTAATATACCCAATAATCCGCCATTTGTCAACAGGTTTTTCAAAAAAATTTGAAAGAAATTTTACCGCGCCTTTGCAGACCACTGTGGCAGGGTTCGCTTGACCGTCCGCCCCGCCTCATGCTATGCTGAAACCAATCACAATCCCAGCACAAAAGGAGGGAGCCCCATGCGCATTTTCATCGGGCGCGGCGGGAGCGGTAAAACCACCGCCATTCTACGCGAAATCGCGCAAAAAGCCGAAGCGGGCGAGGGACGACAGATCGTGCTTGTCCCGGAACTGTTTTCCCACGCCTACGAGCGGCGGCTGGCGCAGGCGACAAACAATCACGGCGGCCGCACGGCCGAGGTCATCACCTTTTCCCGCCTGACCGGGCGGGTGTTCGCCGAGATGGGCGGTTTGGCCGATGTGGCCCTCACCCCGGCCGGCCGGCTGCTCACCCTGACCGAAGCTGCCCGCCGGGTGGACGCCGGCCTTTCTACCTATCGCGGCCTGGCCGACAAACCCGATTTGGTCAAAGAGATGCTCACCATCATCGACGAGTGCAAGACCTGCCGCGTGCGGCCCGAGGACACCTTCCGCGCCGCGGGCGAGCTGCGCGAGGAAGCCCCGGCCCTGGCCGAAAAATTAAGCGACCTGTCCCAGCTGTTCACGGCCTATGAAGCGCTGTGCGACAATACCCTGCCCGACCCACGCGACGCGCTCACCCGCATGGCTGAACTGCTGCCCCAAAGCACCGTCCTGCGCGGTGCTGAGGTCTATGTGGACGGCTTCGCGTCCTTCACCCCGCAGGAAGTCGCGGTGCTCGATGCCCTACTGCATCTGGGCCTGCCGTTGACCGCGGCGGTCACCCTCGACCCGGGGGAACCCGACCTGTTTGTGTCCGCCGATAAGACCGTGCGCCTGCTCCGGCGCATGGCATCCCGTGTCGGCAAACCGGCGGATGTGACCGATTTTGGCGAATGCAAGCTCGAAAAACCGCACGATTTGGCGGTTTTGGAGCGCGAAGGCCTGCTGCCGACCTCGACGCCCACCCCCTCGGACGGGCACAGCGTCCGTTTGTTTTACGCGTCCAATCCTTTCGAGGAGTGCGAACACGCGGCGGCTTACATCCGCCGCACCGTCCAGCAGACCGGGGCACGCTGGCGCGACTTTGCCGTTATTTCCCGGGACGGGGACCGCTACACCGCGGCCCTGCAAATGGCCATGGCGCGGTATGATGTACCCATCTTCCAGAGCGCCAAGGCCGACCTACTCACCCGCCCGCCGCTGCGGCTGGTGACCGGCGCGCTGGCGGTCGTGACCGGCGGCTGGCGGTATGAGGATGTGTTTGGGTGCCTCAAAACCGGGCTGTGTAACCTGGAACCGGACGAGATCGACCGGCTGGAAAACTACGTGCTCGCCTGGCGGGTGCGTGGCGCATCGGCCTGGCGCACCGACTTCACCGGCCACCCGGACGGCTACGGCCAGCAGATGGACGAAGTGGCCCAGCAGGAGCTGGACGAACTCAACGCCCTGCGTGCACGCGCGGCCGCACCCTTTGCCGCCCTGGCCGACGGCCTGCGGGAAGCCGGACTGGCCCGCGAATTTTTGCAGGCGCTCTATGATTTCCTGACCGCCCAGGGCACACCCGACCGCATGGCCGACCGCGCGGCCGGGTATGAGCAGGCGGGCGAACTCCAACTGGCCGACGAATACCGCCAGCTGTGGGAGATCCTGGTCACTGCCATGGAGGAAATGGCTTGGGTGTGCGGCGACAGCCCCATGGATTTGGAGCGGTTCGCCGCCATGTTCCCGCTGGTGCTGGGCGAGTACGACGTCGGTTCCATCCCGGTGTCGCTCGACCGCGTGACCTGCGGCGCCATCGACCGCGTATGCGGCGGGGGACGGTTCAAGCACGTCATCTTGCTGGGCGTGAACGACGGCTTGCTGCCCAAGGCGCCCGCAAGCGCGGGCATTTTGAGCGACAACGACCGCTTGGCGCTCGACAATCTGGGTCTGAGCCTGTCGGCGTCGGGCGCCGAGCGCATGCTGATGGAGCAGGAAACCATCTATAAAGCCCTGGCCTGCCCGACCGAAAGCCTGCTGCTGTCCTGCCACCTGGCTGGGGCGGACGGCAAGGAGATGCGGCCGTCTTATCTGCTGGGCGCATTCCGTTTGAAACTGCCCGGCCTGCCGGTCGATACCGGCGCCGGGGCGGCGGATGCCGACCGTCTGTGCGCCGACCGTCCGGCGGTCGAACTGGCCTGCGCGGCCCTGTCCGAGGGCGCACGCACCCCGGCCCAGCAGGCGGCGCTCGACTATTTTGCCGACGATGAGCGCGTGCACCGCGCCAAAAATGCACGCATCAGCCGCGGGCCGGTGGCCGACCGCAAAACGGTCGAGGGGCTGTACGGCAAAATCCCCGGCCTGACCGCGTCGCGGGTCGATTTGTTCTATTCCTGCCGGTTCGCCTTCTTTATGCGCCACGGCCTGCGCGCCAAGCCCCGCCGCCGCGCGGCCTTCGCCGCCCCGGAAACTGGAACCTTCATCCATTATGTCCTGGAAAATACGCTGGCCGATCTGGACAAGACCCCGGACGGCGCGCGCGGCGCGGATGCCGACACCGTTCGCCGCACGATGAAGAAGTGGGTGCAGACCTATGTGGAAACCTATCTTGGCAGCCTGGACAAGCAGACCGCGCGGTTCCGGTATCTGTTTCGGCGGCTGGTCAAGATGATGGGCGGCATCTTGGAAAACGTGCTGGACGAAATGCGAAACTCGGATTTTTCGCCCATTGACTATGAACTGAAATTTGGCTTTGACGGCGACCTGCCGCCCGTGCGCTGCGCGGAAGGGGAGGACGCGGTCTACCTGAGCGGCACGGCTGACCGCGTGGACGGCTACATCAAGGGCGGGCGGCTGTATGTGCGCGTGATGGACTACAAAAGCGGCTACAAGTCGTTTTCACTCTCGGACGTCTGGAATGGCCTCAATTTGCAGCTGATTATCTATCTCTTTGCCATCGAGCGGGAGGGGCTGGAGCGGTACCGCCACAAGCTGGCCGCCGACTTGGACGGCATCGAAGCTGCGGGCGTGCTGTACATCCCGGCGCGCGACGAGGTGATGGATTTGGACGCTGACGAGCCGGACGAGGACAAGCTGCGCGCCCTCAAAGACAAGGCGCTGCGCCGCAGCGGACTGGTCAGCGACGATTTAACGCTCCTGGAAGCCATGGAGCACGGCCTGGAAGACGAGAGCCGATTCCTGCCGGTCAAGCTCAAGGTGGCCAAGCCGACCAAAAAGAATCCCGACCCACAGCCGATGCTCGCGGCCACGTCGGCCGTGGCCGATTTGGCGCGGTTTGGCCGTCTGGCGCGGTTTGCGCAGGGCAAGCTGATCGAGATGGGCCGCGAACTCAAGGCGGGCAGCATCGACGCCGCGCCCTGCCGCCATGGGCAGGCGCTGCAATGTGATTGGTGCGAATTTCGCGCCGCCTGTCGGTTTGACGAAACGCTGGGTGACCGGGTGCGCGCGCTCGCCCATCTAAAGGACAGCGAATTTTGGGAAAAACTCGAGGAAGGAGGGGAGGACCATGCCGAAGTGGACGGATGAACAATGGGCCGCCATAAAAGAAGACCGCGGCGCGCTGCTGGTGTCGGCGGCGGCCGGTTCGGGCAAGACGGCCGTGCTCGTTGAGCGGGTGCTGCGCCGCCTGACCGATGAAACGGCTCCGGCCGACATCGACCGCCTGCTGCTCGTGACCTACACGAGCGCGGCGGCGGCCGAGATGCGCGGCAAGATCGCAGACGCGATCACCAAACGCCTGAGCGAGCGGCCGGACGATGCCCGGCTGCGCCGCCAGCTGCTGCTCGTCCACCGGGCGCAGATCACAACCGTCCATGCCTTCTGTTTGCAGCTGGTGCGCGAACAGTTCGCTACCCTCGGCCTGCCGCCCGACTTCCGCATTGCGGACGAGGGCGAACGGGCGGAAATGCAGGAGGAGTGCATGGAAACCGTCCTCGAAGCCGGGTACGACAGCGAGGACGAGGGCTTCTTGGCGCTGAGTGACCTGCTTTCGGCCGGGCGGGACGACAAACGGCTGAGCCAGGTCGTGCTCGAGGTGTTTGAAAAAATCCAGAGCCACGCCGACCCGGATGCCTTTTTGAGCGAGGTCGAGTCCATGTTTCAGGGCAACAGCGAAAAGCACCGCGCCGCCCTGCTGGACGAGGCCCGCAGCGCGGCCGAATATGGATTGGACTGCCTGAAGCTGGCGCTCGGCGAACTGGAAACCGACGGCGACTTGAATGCCGCCTACGGCCCAGCCTTTCTGGCCGACGAAGCCCATGCCCGCGGCCTGCTGGCCGCCTTGGGCGAGGGCTGGGACGCGGCGGTCGCCGCCGCGCAGTCCATCACCCACGACCGGCTGGGCACCGTGCGCGGGTACGAGGATAAGGCCTTTCAGGAGTACGTCAAGGGCTTGCGCGACGAGTGGAAGGATGCCTGCGCCCGCATCCAAACCAGCCTGCTGGCTGTGGACGGAGAAGCCGAGCAGTCCCACCGGGCGCTGGTCGCGCCTGCTATGAGTGCGCTGGTCGCCACCGTGCGCGCCTTTGGGCGCGCATTCGCCGACGAAAAACTGCGGCGGGGCGTGGCCGACTTCGGGGATTTGGAGCATTTCGCCGTGCGGCTACTGCTCGAAAACGGACAGCCGACCGCGCTGGCGCGGTCGGTCGCGGCCGGGTTTGACGAAATCCTGGTCGATGAATACCAGGACACCAACGCCGTGCAGGAGGCCATCTTCGGCGCGGTCAGCCGCGCGGGGCGCAATTTGTTCTTTGTCGGCGACGTCAAGCAGAGCATTTATGGTTTCCGCCTGGCCAACCCTTATATCTTTCTGGAAAAATACCGCGCCTGGCCGGATGCGGCGGACGCCACCGACGGCGCGCCGCGCAAGCTGAACCTGACGCGCAACTTCCGTTCGCGAGCGGCGGTGCTGGACGCGACCAACTATATTTTCCGCCGCGTCATGTGCGAGGAGGTCGGCGACCTGGCCTACACCGACCGCGAAGCCTTATATGTGGGCGCCGACTACCCGAATCCAGGCGACAGCCGTTACAAGACCGAGGTGCTGCTGCTCGACACCGCGGACGGGGAGGAGGACAAGACCGTCCTGGAAGCCGAACTGGTCGCAGGGCATATCCGGCAGCTGCTGCGTGAGGGTTTGCCGGTCTACGACCGCGGGCAGGACGCCACACGCCCGGTGTCGCCGGGGGATATTGTGATTTTGCTGCGCTCGATCAGCCGCAAGGCGGCCATTTACCGGCAGGCGCTCGAAAAAATCGGCCTTTCGGCCGAGACCGACGAGTCGAGCGGCCTGCTCGCGACCAGCGAGGTCGCGGCCATGGTGTCTTTCCTGCATGTCATCGACAACCCGCGGCAGGATGTGGAGCTCATCGGCCTGCTGCGCTCGCCGCTCATCGGCTTTACCGAGCAGGAACTGGCAGAAGTGCGCCTGCTGGATAAAAAAGCTGCCTTCTTTGACGCTCTTTACCTAGCCGCTGAAGCAGGGAATGAAAAAGCCGCCCTGTTTTTGCAGCAGCTGGACACCCTGCGCCGTCTGGCGACCGATTTGCCGGTGTCGTCGCTGGTACAGCGGTTGTATGACCAGTACGGCGCGCTTGGCGTCTACGGTGCATTGCCGAATGGCAAGCAGCGTCAACGCAACCTGCTCGCCTTTTTCGAGCGGGCGCGCGTCTTTGAGGAGAACGGCAGCCGGGGCCTGTTCCGGTTCACCGCCTTGCTGCGCGGCATGGCCGAGCGGGGCGAGGACTGGCAGACCGTCCGCGCGGGCGGCAGCGGCGGCGCGGTACGCATTATGTCCATTCACAAGTCCAAGGGACTGGAATTTCCGGTCGTCATCCTGGCCGACTGCGCCAAGTCGTTCAATGAACAGGATTTGCGCGCGCCGGTTTTGGTGCATCCCGAACTGGGGCTTGGCCCCAAGTGCCGTGACTTGGCACGCGGGGTGCAGTATCCGACCCTGTGGCGGCAGGCAGTCGCCGTGCGCGCCCGGCGGGAAGCGGTCAGCGAGGAATTGCGTGTGTTATATGTAGCCCTGACCCGCGCGAAAGAAAAACTCATCATCACTGCCGCCGGGGCGCGTCTTAGCAAAGATTTGCAAAAGTGGGCGACCCTAGCGCAGATGGACCGGCTGCCGCCCTATGCGCTCTCGCGCATGCGCTCGACGTTGCCGTGGCTGCTGCTGCCGCTGCTGCGTCACCCGGCCGGGGATGCGCTTCGACAGATGGCCGGGTTTGACGGTCTGCCCGAACTGGATGCGCCCGATGTGTTTGACATCCAAGTGGTCACGCCCGAAGCGCTCGAGGAAGGGGAAACCCAAGCGGATGCCAACCAGCAGGAGGAAGAACGGCCGGTTGTCAATACCCAGCTGGATTATGCGCATCCGTATTTGCAGGACATCCCGGCCAAGCTGACCGCCACCGGGGTGGGGCAGAGTTACAAGGCCGCCGAAGCGGCCGAGGATACCCCACCGCCGCGTCCCGAGGTCACGCTGCGGCAACCGCGTTTTGCGCAGGAGAAACGCGGCTTGACCCCGGCCGAGCGGGGCACGGCCCATCATCTGTTTATGCAGTTCTGCGATTTTGACACCTGCGCCATGCCGGGTGGAGCCGCGCAGGAACTGGCACGTCTGCGGGATAAGCATATCCTGTCGCCCGAGCAGGCCGACGCTGTGGATGTGCGCCGGATTGAGGCGTTCTTCGTGTCCGGCCTATACCAGCAGGCGTTCGCCACAGCCCGGGTGCGACGAGAGTTTAAGTTTTCGGTGGTTGTGCCCGCGGCATCCTATTATCCGGTGGCCGAGGACGCGCCCGAGGAAACCGTATTGCTGCAAGGTGTCATCGACTGCTTGCTGGAAACCGACGCGGGATTCGTGGTCGTGGACTTTAAGACCGATCGTGTACGTGCGCAGGACGCCGCCGACCGTGCCGAGCGGTATCGCCTCCAGCTGGATGCCTATGGGCGCGCTGTGCAGGCGATTTTCGGTAAGCCGGTCACCGGCCGGGTATTATATTTCCTGACCGCCGGGCAAGCGGTTTGGCTT
>JAUMSA010000356.1 GCA_031293105.1 Butyricicoccus sp.
ATGGATTTCACAAAACGGGTGAATGTATAAAAGGAACAAATAGAAGACCAAATAAAAGACAGAGAGAGACGCGCGCGGAAACCGAAGAAAAAACCGCCTATGGCGAATTTGGCAACGTGTACCTGACCCACGCCGAATACGACAAATTACATACCCGCTGGACCGAAGCCCAGGTCGCACAGGAAATCGAAAACCTGTCGGCCTACATGGCGTCCAAGCGCAAGCGGTATGAGAGCCATTATGCGACGCTGCTGAACTGGCTCAAGAAGGATTTTCCGCCCGAAACCAAGACAACACTGATCGAGGAGGATTGGGTTCATGGATGATGTACGTACGCTGCCCCGGCAGATTTCGTCCCAGGCGGCTGTGCTGGGGTGCCTGCTGATCGACCCCAGCTTGTGCGGGGAGATTTTCTCCCGCGTGCAGGCTGAGGATTTCATCACCCCGGAATACCGTCACGTGTTCGAAGCCGCGCAGCGGGTATTCTTTTCCGGCAAGGACGTGGACGCGGTTACGATCTGCCACGCGGCAGGCGGGGACGGTTATCGGGATTTGCTCATGCAGATCATGGACGTGACGCCGACCGCGGCCGGATGGGAGGAATACGTCCAGGTGCTGCGCGAGGATGTGCGGCTGTACCGGCTGCGGATGGCGGGGGACAAGCTATCGGCCTGTACGAACGTCCGCGACGGGCTGTCCATCCTGGCCGAAGCCCAGCAGCTTGGCAACGAGCAGAGCACGGCGCGCATCGTGTCCATGAGTCAAGGGCTGGTCGATTTTCACGCCAGGCAAAGTGAGACGCCCGATTATCTGCGCTTTGGCATCGGGTTTTTGGACAAGCGGCTGCGGCTGTCGCCCGGCTCGTTTCTGGTCATCGGCGGGCGGCCGAGCGCAGGCAAGACAGCCTTTGCCCTCCAGATCGCCGACGTGATCGCGCACGACCGGTCGGTTGGGTTTTTCAGTTTGGAAACCAGCGAAGGCCAGCTGTATGACCGTTTGGTTGCCCAAACCTGCCTGATTGATTTTGGGGACATCAAGGCGCACAAGATTTCCGAACGCGATTACATACGCTTAACCGACCGGCAGCGCGAACTGGGCGCGCGCAAGCTGGACATCATCCGCGCCAGCGGCATGTCGGCGTCCGACATCCAGGCCATCACGCTCGCCAAGCGGTATCAGGTTATCGTCATCGATTATTTGCAGCTGCTGCGCGAAACCGGCAGCAATGCCAACCGCACCGAAGCGGTCAGCCGCATGTCTATCGAACTGCACCAGCTGGCGCAGACCCATGGCGTGACCGTCATCGCCCTGAGTCAGCTTGGCCGCCCGGAAAACAAGGGAGAAACGCAGCAAAAAGCCCCAACGCTCAGCAGCCTGCGCGAAAGCGGCCAGATCGAACAGGACGCCGATGCGGTGCTGCTGCTCTATCTGGCCGACCCGTCCAACCCCAGCGGCGACCGGCGGCTCAAGATCGCCAAGAACAAAGAGGGCGAGCTGGACGCTGTCAACCTGAACTTTGAGGGCCGGTTCCAGCGATTCCTCGAATACATGCCCGAAGAAACCAGACGGGCATCAAAGCGTCCCCCGGAACAGCTCAAGCTGGGAGGGCAAAGCGCATGAGCAGACTGGGAAAAACCTACACCTTTCGCCCCGGCTACGGCGGCGCGCCCGACCGCCCGGTCACGGGCAAAGTCATCTGGGAGCATCCTGAGGGGCGGTTCGTGGTGCTCGAATACGAAGCGCCGTCGCCGTTTGGTGCGCGGCGGCTGCGCGAGAGTGTGAAAACCGTCCAGGGCGCGCTGTACGGCGTATCGATTGACCCAGGGCGTACAGGGATACAGGCAAAGCCGCAGACGCGCGCTGCGGCCCGGAAACGACACAGGAGGGGCAAATGAAAACCATTGCATGCCGAAGGGAAAGCAGGGTATTCACCCATACACAACCCCAAATTGAAACTTTTACAGCACTGTGCTTCTACCTGAGTCCATGGGGAGGGAGATAGAGCATGACAGAGCAAGAAAAGCTGTTAATCACATTGCTCCGGCAATGTAAAGACCCAACACAGGAAGTTCGGAGGCTGAAAAAATTGATTTCCAGTTTACTGGATAAGGACTATGTAAGAGGAGGATGGAATCAATGCATGATGATGTGAAAAGAAAAGCCGGAGAAATCTTTCGGCTTGCCAAACAGATGCCAGACCCACAAGTATTTTTACAAGAAATACTAGAATATGCAAAACGGCTTCAGAACAAAGAGCCTGTTTCAGATGAGTCGTTCCTCCAATGGAAAAAGGAGAATGGATATGTATGAACTAATTCGCGTCAATTTCAGCAGCGATTCCGACCAACCAACCGTTTCCGCAAGAGAGCTGCATGAATTTTTAGGAGTTAAAGACCATTACCGCACATGGTTTCCAAGGATGTGTGAGTATGGTTTTGAAGAAGGCCGAGACTTTCGCGCATTTTTCCGCGAAAGTTCAGGTGGGAGACCATCTCAAGATGCAGAAATTACATTAGATATGGCAAAGGAGCTTTGTATGCTCCAGAGAAACGAAAAAGGGAAGAGGGCACGGCAATATTTTTTACAGCTTGAACGCGATTGGAATAGTCCGGAAAAAATTATGGCACGTGCCTTGCAAATCGCCCGAAAAACCATTGAGCAGAAGCAGGAGATTGTAAATGCACAGGCAGCAAAGATTGCAGCAGACGCACCAAAGGTACTGTTTGCAGAGAGTGTTGCCGCTTCTCATACATCGATTCTGGTCTTTGATCTGGCAAAAATCCTTTGCCAGAATGGTGTCAAAATTGGTGGAGCACGACTATTTGAATGGATGCGTGAACATGGATATTTGGTAAAACGGAAATGTTCTGATTGGAATATGCCAACGCAAAAATCGATGGATATGGGTTTATTTGAAATCAAAGAAACTGTAATTAACCATTCGGATGGCCATGTGACAGTCAACCGAACACCAAAAGTGACCGGAAAAGGTCAACAGTTTTTTGTGAATCGGTTTTTAGGAGGAAATCGTCATGCTGAATAAAGCAATCTTAATGGGTCGCCTGACGCGCGACCCGGAAAAACGATATACACGGGACAACCAGTCGGTGACAAACTTTACGCTTGCCATCGACCGGGGACGTACTGGCCCGAACGGTGAACGGCAGGCCGATTTCATCGACTGCACGGCCTGGGGCCGTCAGGCTGATTTTGTAGACCAGTGGTTTACCAAGGGCATGCTGGCCATCGTGGTGGGACGTATTCAATCGTCCTCTTATGAGGACCGAAA